>DSCZ01000134.1 GCA_011048855.1 Desulfobacteraceae bacterium
TATCGCATGATCAAACCCTCTTTCGCCCCCAATGTTGCTCTATTATAGGTGAATTCATTTCATGCGACAACTACCCTGACACAGGGGGAAAGGCTTCAGTCGGAACTCACACCGGAGAAAATGAACAATGTAACAACATCTATGTCAAACATTTATAAAAACTGCCCCAGCGGCGCGGAAATGTTTTTATTTGTCGAATGCAAAGAAGGAAAAGTAACCCGCGTGGAAACAGGCACAGGTGAACCTCCCAAGGCGGAATTTCTCATCACCGGCAACTATGAAACATTTGCCAGAATTTCCCGCGCGGAGCTGGGCGCGCAGAAAGCGTTGATGACGGGGAAGCTCAAGCTCAAAGGCAACCTGGCTAAAGCGCTTAAACTCGCCGCAGTTTCCGACCGCCTGAACAAAGTATTGGCAAAAATTCCGACTAATTATTAGGGGGAGACAAAATATGCCCAGAAAACTGGATCCAAAAGACAAGTATTACATCGATAACCCCGGTCGCGTTAAAGCGATACAGGCTGAGATGCACAAGCGCGATATTGATGTGTATCTCGGTTCACGCATACGTACCATAAGCTTTGTCATGGATACGTTTTGCCCGTGGAGAAGTTATATCATTATTCCGCCGGAAGGACAGCCAACGTATTTTACTTTTGTCGTGGACGCGTTGCGGATAGGAGACGAGACCTGGCTGGACGGTGATCATGTTCGCGCCTACGGACCAATGGGCGGCATGGATCAGGTCTCCGCCATCACTGATTATATAAAAGATGAGATAGGAATCAATAAAGGGCGCCTCGGCTATGAAGATGGCATTTCCGCATATACAGCCGAGGGAAATCTTTCCCACTGGGAATACACCCATTTTAAAGACGCCCTGCCCGGTTTTGAATGGGTAAACGCCCATGACATTATTGACGCCTTTTCTTTGATAAAAGACAAAGGAACAATTGAGCGTTTTCGCACCGCGTCGCTTATTGTTGATGAAGGCCATAAAGCGGCGCGTGCGGCGCTGGAAAACGGCGGCTACAAAGGAATGACGGAAACAGTCATTGCCGGGATTGCCGCGCTGGCGATGCGCAGGGCGGGAAGCGTTTCCGAGTGGAATTTTGCGGGACTGAATGAAATTTCCAGCGGATACCGCACGGGACTGGGGGCTTGCACTCCTCCGACAACCAAAGAGATAAAGCCAGGCGAGCCGCTGATGCTGGATTTTCACGCGATGTTTAAACTCGCGCTGGGAGATCATTCGCACAATTATCTGATCGGGCCGGCAACGAAACGTCAGCGCTGGCACGCGGATAATTTTGTCGCGATTATTCAGAAGGTGTTTGATAATTACCGTGCCGGTACGTCTCCCGGAACACTCGCCGCGATGATGATGGACTACGCGGAGTCGCGCGGATGCGGCGACTTTATTCAGCCGGCGTGCGAGCACGGCATCGGGCTTTTCGGCGACGAATGGCGCATTGGCGCGGTGGTCAATCCTGATCTGCCCTATTGGACAGACCAGGATCATGTCTATCAGGAAAATGAATTGGTGGTTTGTGCCATGCAGTATGCCGCGCCGGAAGAAAATATCGGTTTTCGCTACGAAAATGACATTGTTATTGTCAAAGACGGCTGCGAAGTCATGTCTAAGTATCCGCTTGGTATCGAAGAAATTACATAAGCTGTTTTTTGCAGACGCCTATCGCGCAGAAGAGAGGATGCGTGCGGGTTCAATACCGGATTTCCCGCTCAAAGGCGTTGATATCCACAAGCAGTTTTTCTGAGTGCATATAGAGATTTGTCGGGCAGGGGTTCAACTTTCCGAAAGGAAGACGACGCGCGATTAATAAAAGATTGTCGAGATCATGCAGCTTGTCGGAGGCGGCATAGGCGATGGCAACGGGAACGCGTATTGTTTCCAGATCAAGCCACACCTGATATTTGCCCAGAATAACCGAGCGCGCGGAATGCTTCAGCCTTTTCGGCTCCACCGTGTTGAACGTCTGAATATAGCGCTGCATCTGCTGGGGCTCCTTTTTGGCGTCAACGCGAAAATGGCGCAGATAAAAAATCAGAAAATACTTAAAGGGGAGGTAGAAGCTGGCGGGCAAAGATAACATCCAAAGCAAAGAACGAGGCGCGGTAAACTCGCTGTTCGGGCCAACAAGAAACGCGCCGCCGACTTTCAGCCCTCCTTTTTTTAGCGCTTCCAGAAGAGATGTCGCGCCCAGCGAGCTTCCGACCGCAATCGTCTGCGGCGAATTAAGCTTGAAGTGTTCACTGACTTTAATGATATCCGCCGCGTTTTGATAAATGCTAAAATCGTCATCGGTCAGAGAGGCATTTGGGTCAATTATAGCCGAGGATTTTTCCCTTGTTTCCAGATAATAAACGTCGCGCTCGCCGGCCAGCGCCCTGATGAGGGGCGCCCACCCGGGAATGGAAGAAACCCAGCCCGCTACGAAAAGAACCGGTGACTTGTCCTGCGCCGCGGTTTGCTTAAAAACCATTACTTTGAGCCGCACCGCCCCATCAACGGCAACCATCTTCTCGCGGTACTCTACTCCTTTGATTTCGTCGATGGGACTATCCATAACTGCCTCTACCTTCTGATACGACATGGCTTTCTAATAGGCGAATTTAAGACAGTCGGTTTTGTGTGTCAATAAAAGATTGAGTCCTGTCTGTGGACTAATCAGGGACAACAGCCCTGATGTCCCTGAAGATAATTAAGTTTTATATCCTCCGAATTGCCCTTTTCAATCCTTTGTTTTACGGCGATGGTCTTTTATGACGCGTCCCATCCGCCCCCTTTTCTGAGCGATTCTATTATCGGTGCCGCGAGTTTCTTCAGGGCGAGTTTGTCAACCTTGGTGCTTCTGGTCAATGGGAAAAGTTTATCAGTCGGCCATATTTCTACGTACTGCGGACGTTTGTATGACGCGATCTCTTTGCAGTGTTCCATCACAGCCTGAGCGGTGAGCTCTTCTCCCGGTTTCGGTTTTACGAAGGCGAAAATACCGTCATCGAATATTGAATGCGGCATACCGATTACCTCGACTACATCGACCTTATCCAGTTTCGAAATATGGTCTTCGACCTCACCAGGAAATACCTTGAAGCCCTTCTGCTTGATCATGAATTTTTCTCTACCCGAGAGATACAGAGCCCGGTATGTGCCCATGTCCTTGAAGCATCCTATATCACCGGTATAAAGAATTCCCTCTTTAGATATCGCCTTTGCAGTGGCCTCCGGCTGGCCGTAGTAACCGAGAAAGACTATCGGGGGATGGTAACATATCTCGCCGATCTCGCCGTCTGCCAATTCATTGCCGGCTGTCCCGTTGGCGTTCATCGGTTTTCTGATCGACACCTGCGCGAGGTCCGGGAAAGCGCGCCCCACCTGACCGGCCATCTCCTCGACGCTTATACCGGCGGGAGTGAATGTAGCGAAGCCCGCGTTTTCAGTCATGCCGATGCCCGTGCCGATATTCGGGGCCATTGTGGATAATTTTTTTAGAAATTCAACATCAACTGCGGATCCCGCGTAGGCCGCGGCCTTCAGACTGCCGAGATCGAATTTTTTGTAATCAGGATGCGCCCACATCATCCTGAACTGAGTGGGGATCTGACCTATCGCATCGATCTTGTGCTTCTGTATCGCCTCAAGGCTCATGGCGACATCAAATATTCTGAGCAGAACCGCGGTGCCCCCCAGAAATATTGTGGTCATAAAAGTTTCAGTGACGCACCCCACGTGGCTCGGCGGCAGGTTCACCAGTATTTTAATATTATCAACGTTTATCCCCCGTGAAAGAATTCTGTTCTGCACGATGATATTTTCATGGCAGAGGAGCGCGGGCTTAGGTTCGCCCGTAGTCCCTGTGGTATAGATAATAAGCGCGGGGGTTCTCTTATCGATAGTCGCGTAAACTTTTTTCAGATTGCCCGATATGACATCTTTAATTTTCAGCCAGATCAGCCGTTTCTTATCCATCATTCCCGTGATGCCGGTAGCGCCTGCGATGAGGTCGCCCGGTTGCGGATCAGGTGTGAATTGAATGAGATGCTCGACGTAGGGGCACTTTTCTTTAACTGCTTTTCCTGCCGTGCGAAAGTCCCTTACCGGCGTATTACCGAGAAAGAAAAAGGCCTTCGCCTTAATCTTATCGATATCCCGCACGACTTCATCATCCTGAAGGCGCACGTCAAGGGGTGCGATGATGGCGCCGATTTTGAAACACGCGTACATCAGCATGATATGCTCGGGAAGAAGCACGAGCAGCGTGGCTATGGTGTCACCCTTTTTAATGCCCATGTCCAGGAGCCTCAACGCGAAGAAGTCGATCAGGGATGCAAACTTTTTATACGAAAAGGCTCTGTCATCCTCATGCTGAATCATCGCGAACACTATGACCA
>DSCZ01000375.1 GCA_011048855.1 Desulfobacteraceae bacterium
AGCGAAGCGATTGGGGACTGAGCACCCGAAGCGGTGCGAAGAAACCGGGGACCCAAAGCGAAGCGATTGGGGACTGAGCACCCGAAGCGGTGCGAAGAAACCGGGGACCCAAAGCGAAGCGATTGGGGACTGAGCACCCGAAGCGGTGCGAAGAAATCAAGGGCTTGCGCGGAGACGTACTGGAGTACGTCGCCTGTCCGCCGTGCCGGCACAGGCAGGCACAGCCAAGACCGCAGGTTGACGCAGAAATTGGGCAAAAGGACCATTTCCGGATGGAAACTATCTATAGATTTACCTTTCCTGATATGCGATGATTAGTGCATTTGAAGAGTGGATGCGGGGTTAACACAAAAAAAATGAGAGGGAAGATCAATGGATCCTGAAAAAATTATAGATGGCCTGTCAAAGGAGTTGCTTTCAACGCTTAAATTAATGTCAAAAGTGAAAGATGTTAATGAAAGAGAAACTTATAGTCGCATTGTTAAAAACTTATGCGAGTCTTTGGGTGTTTTTTTCGATCTGGCAAATGACATGATGCCTTTCGATTTTGATGATGATTTGGATAAAGAAGACATTCCTTTTTGAGGTTTCGCGCGTTTCGCTGAAATGCCTTCTAGCGATCACTCCTGCTCCGAAACTCCATTTCCACTCGACCGAAGTGGCCGGGGTGCTCGAATGCGGCTATGGTATAGAAATAGATGAAGAATTTGCAGTAACCCGGCTTGCTGGTCGATAGACGGCAAAAAGCCGTGATTTTTGTCATTTTCTCTAATCCCTGCCTCTTGGGGGTATGTGATGGGTCGAATTAAATTTTTGATCTACATGGGTGTGATTGGCTTGGCTGCCGGCTGGGTGTTTCTTGCGCAGGCTCTGGGAGTCGAGCTTTTCGTCCCGCCCACCGATGCGAAGCCTGGAAAGACGGTGGTGGTTCCGCTGATGATTGATCATGTGGATAACCTGGCAGGCATTAAAATCGTGTTGAAATACGATGCCGGAATTTTGACCTTCAAAAGAGGATTCAAAACAAAGTACACCGATGAATTGATGCACGTGATAAACGACAAAACACCGGGTGTGTTGATCATCGTTATGGCGGGTGCCAGGGGCATTAAGGGAACAAACATCCCGCTTTTCCGCCTCACTTTTCTTGTTGATGAGAATATCTCCGATTCCATCACTACCCGTATGGAGATTTCTGAAACTCAGTTGATGAGCGATAAATTGAAAGCTATTGAATGCGATGTTCGTATCGAGCCTGTAAGCATCGATCCGTAAGTGCTCCTACAGGGCAGGGTGCCGTGGAAAAGATTTGTTTTTGAGATTTTGGGGGGCGGATTGTATCCGCGATTGCAGGCCGGGATTCTTTCCCGACATCGCTGTACGACCGACGTAAAGGGCTTGCCGGGTATGGAAACCCAGCCTACATGCTATGTCAAAATGCAATTTTGGAGTTCCAGGTGATGGTGGATTTGTGTTGACATGAATAATTGGGATAACATAGAATCAAAAGCCATTAAGAAAAGTACTCACCTTGCTGGGTCGCCAACCTTGATGAGTTCGTAAAAACTCACAAAGGAGACGGCTATGGAAAAAGTTCAAATGCAAGGCTTGCGAATCCTGAGGAGTGAGGCGTACTTACAGTATGCTGCAGCGACGAAGGATGAAGCGTAACGCAGCAGTTGGACTTTTTACGACGCCGTCAACCTTGACAAAGAGGTAAGTTGCATGCAGGCGATAAAGCATTTCCTGTCTCTGTTCGTTGCGCTGTCTTTGATGGTCGCAGGAATCCCATTTGTAAATTTTCAAGATGTCAATAATGACGGGAAAATCGACCTGCAGGATGCGATCGTTTTGACCAGGGGGTTGGTAAAGAGTGCCGAAACCTCCGGTCCTTTCGCAGCGCGGGTCGCCGATGCGGTTACAGCCCTCAACCGGGTTGCTGAAATGACTCCCAGCATTGAACTTGACGATTCAGCGTCAGAATTCATCCTAACAAACCTTGGAGTTTATATTCCCCCAGATAGACCTGTAATCGGGGTTTCCCCCGTTGAAGGACGAGTTGATTCCTTCCTTCCTTTATTCAATTCGATAACACCAGTGCCGAATTTACACCCCCCCAGGGCCTGATAAATGGGTGCGCCTCCCATTCATTGGCTCGCGGCGGGAAAGTGGACCTCCGTGTGCGTTCAAAGAAATGGGAAGAGAAAAATGAAAGCAGGGGAGTTCCATCTCTTTTTTATATTAACGGTGAATCAGCAGCGTTTTGGAGCCGTGATGCTGACAAACAAAGCAAGGTGTTCGAAAAACAAAAAAAGTGTGTTGGTGTTTCCAGCTTTAACCGTTTTTATTCTTTCGGTCCTGGTCGCTGATTGCCTGGGTGCTGAGAAGATGTCTTTTGAAAACGGGTTGCTGACATTCAGGGCCGTTCAACAGCCCCTGGAGCAAGTCCTCGAACAGATTTCGAACACCCTGGGGATGGATGTTTACCTGGCCGAAGAATGCCGGAAGGAAATGGTGACGATAAGCCTGGAGGCAGCCCCGGTGGAGCAGGCACTGAGGAGGATATTGAGATCGGTTGGTTATGCAGTTTTGTACGGCGAAGGAGAATCCGGTTCCCACATTTCAGAGCTCAAGGTTTATCCGCGCGGTAAAGCGGGTGTGGCGGCCGGTTCGACCAAACTGATAGCGGCACCTCCAAAGCCATTTTTACCAGAGCCGTCTTTAAAGGAGTCCTCGGTGGAGAAGATTCAGGAATCCCCTCAATCGCAGAAAGTCGACCGCAGCAAGCGGGCTAACTTGCGCAGATTGGAACTTTTTCAAGCACAGAAAGCCGGGAATTCGGTTCAGTAGAATCGAGAGGTTCGGCGGGGAGTGATGATTATGAAAATGAAAAAATATTTTTCGGTGATACTTCCAATGATTCTGGCGTGCTCTTTTGGTTTGGTGTTTTCAACTCCGGCCTATGCGGCCAAACAGCTGGAGGTGGGGAACACCAGCGTAAACAGCTCTGAAGATGAAAGGCAGTGCGATGTCCCTATCACGTTGAAGGGCGATTTCAGTGACGTGAACGGGCTCGCTTTTACATTGACCTACGACAGCGATGTATTCGAATTTCTAGGGCTGGTTCAGGCGGACAAGGAGGTATATAACGGGGATGATTATGATCCGCCTGATCAGGAACCTTCGGCTGATACGATAGAAAATGCTCTGTTTTACATAGCCAACCCAATAGAAGAGGAAGGGCGGGTGATGATGGCCGCCGCAGCGGCGAATTATATCGTAAACGATACCAATGATGTGGTGCCTTTCATCGCCCGCTTCAGGGTATATGAAGGAGCGGATCCGGGCGTTTATGAAATCGGCGCGCAGAAAACCGTCATAGGGCCGGATACGGCGGCGGAAGCCGGCTATAATGAGCCCACAGAGCTGGATGTGGCTGTCGGGCTTGATCCTGAAGGAGAACCTACCGATGCGGTGTCTTACACCGTCGAGCTGATTGCCGGGTCGATCACCGTCACAAGCACACATATTCTCTCCGGCAAGGTGACAGTAAACGGGGAAGTCCTTGATTCCGTCCAGGTGATGGTGATGGAAGGGGATGAGATTGTGGGTGTTTATCCGTTGGACGAAGACGGCAACTTTGAGATCACCGTTTTGGACTCCGGTATGACATTCACGGTTAAAGCGGTTTACGGCAGCGAAGTTTCTGGAGTGCTTGAACCCGGAGAGGGGGATGTGTACAACTGGGACGGTCTGGGTTTGGGCGCTGTTTCCGGAACGGTCTATGACTTGAGCGACGGCCGGCAGGCTATGGTGCACGTGGAATCCGAGGAAACGCAGCTCGAGAAAATCTTTATGCTTACAGGCGACGGCTCGGATCAGGAATATGTTGTGGACAAACTCCTGCCGGGCGACGACTATATTGTCTCGATCGTTGGTACCGGAATCCAGGTCATCTATTATGACGGACAAACGGATATCGAGAACGCTACCTTTGTGACGGTGGAGGCGGATTCCGTAACTGAGGGGATTGATTTTACGGTGGAGGAGGACACCGGCCCCATTTTGGATATCGATGCCAACGGCCAGACCAACCCATTTACTGATGTCGTAATGATTGTGAGGTACCTGTTTGGTTTTCGAGGGCAAACTCTTATTCAAGGTGCCATAGACTTGGAGGGAAACCGAAATACCGCTTCTGATGTTGAGGCTTATATCGCAGCGATTCTCTCTGCAGGCTATCTGGATGTTGACGGAAATGGTGTGATAAGCCCGTTTGAAGATGTAGTTATGATCGTTAGGCGGTTGTTTGGCTTTTCGGGAACTGCGCTTATATCCGGGGCCATCGGTAGCGGCAGTACCAGGGATGCCGATGAGATAGCGGTATATATTGATTC
>DSCZ01000547.1 GCA_011048855.1 Desulfobacteraceae bacterium
AAAACCATCGGGCTTATTGTTCTCACCGCAAGAGGAAACTCGCAAAGGTGGGAGGTACTTGATATGTTGCGTTGTAGGGTTAACCTGTTCGAGGAAGCGCATCAACAATATCCTCGTCCCCATGAGGTCGGTTCTGAAGATGGCATATCTGTCCGATATCATCGACAAGAACCCCATGGACAGGGTCAGGAACGTCAAGACTGACAAGCCCGACATTTACCCATTGTCCATGGAAGAGGTCAGGTTGGTCCTGGACAAGGTGAGTCCTCGGTTCAGAGACTTTTTCATTGTCGCTTTCTTTGCGGGCATGCGGTTCGGGGAAATGGCAGCTCTCAAGTGGCGTAACGTTGATTTCCGGTTGAACGTGATCAAGGTCAGGGAAACGCGTGTCATGGGAGAGGAAGGCAGACCCAAGACAAAAAGATCCGTGAGGGACATAAAAATGATTCCTCCGGTTCGAGATGCTCTGCAGAGTCTGCGGAAGGAAACCTTCGGAAAATCTGACTATGTCTTTCTGAACCAGTACGGAAAGAACATCGATCCAGTGTCCATGAACTTCCACGTGTGGAAACCGGCATTGAAAAAGGCAGGACTCGCTCCCCGATCCCTCTATCAGACGCGTCACACCTTTGCGACTCTCATGCTGGATGCAGGCGAGCACCCAGGGTGGGTCCAGAAGATGATGGGTCATGAGACCATGCAGATGATCTACGAGAAGTATTACTCGTACATCAAGAATTACGACAGGGACGAGGGGAGCGCCTTCATGGAGAAGGTTTTTAATGGGACGATCAGAGTTCCGGAACAGATGGCAGAAAGCGGTGCGTCATAAGAAAAGTACCCCAAAAGTACCCCAACGGGAAACGGGAACCTGGAGGCTAATTCCAAGTTCCCGCTATCACAGGGAATAATTTTTCAAAAATGGTGCCGAAGCCGGGACTTGAACCCGGACGGGCGTAACCCACTACCCCCTCAAGATAGCGTGTCTACCATATTCCACCACTTCGGCGTGCCGGGAAACCTAAAGTCTTTCCCTTTTTTTGTCAATATAAAAAATTCTCCGTTATGATCAGTCGGCCGTTGAAGCAGGCGTTTCTTCAGACTGTTCGGCGCCGCCGTCCGGAATGGCGACGGGCTGTGCACTTTCGCCGACGTCGATGCTTCTTTCAGCCGCCGGTGGGGCGCTCGTCCCCCGAATGACGGATTCATTTTTATGGACCGCGAAATATGCGAGCCACAGAGATGTCAGCATGAAGACAACCGCCACCACCGTGGTCGCCTTACCCAGAAATGTCCCCGGTCCGCTGCTGCCGAAAATCGTCTGGCTTGATCCGCCGAAGGCGGCGCCCATGTTGGCGCCTTTCCCTGACTGCAACAGCACGATGAGAATCATGGCAAGGCAGATAAAAACATGTAGCAAAACGATAATGGTATGCAAGATTTCACTCCCCTTCCGGTAAGTCGCTCGCGCGGAACCGGATTATGTTCAAAAATGATTCAAGCTTGAGGCTGGCGCCTCCCACGAGCACACCGTCTATGTTGTCCTGGTTCATCAGGGACTCGATGGTCTGCTCGTTGACGCTTCCTCCGTAAATAACAGGAACGGTCGGTGTTCCGCCCTTGTCCAAAATCTCCTGCACGGTTTCTTTAATAACCCGGTGAACTTCCTCCGCCTGCTCCGGCGTGGCCGTCCGCCCGGTCCCGATGGCCCAGACGGGCTCATAGGCGATAATCAGGGAGTCTATATCACCGGCTGAAATATTTATCAATCCTTCCGTGATCTGTTGCCTGATCAGCGAAATAGTTTCATCTGCTTCCCGTTCCTGCAGTGTTTCCCCTATGCAGAAGATCGGTTTGAGTCCCTCTTTAAAGGCGAGAACGAGTTTCTTGTTGATCTGTTCGTTGGTTTCACCGAAAAGGTGGCGCCGCTCCGAATGGCCGATAATAACGTATGTGCAACCGGCGTCGGTAATCATGCCCGCTGACACCTCGCCGGTGAAGGCGCCCGATTCAGCGTAAGACAGGTTTTGGGCGGCAAGCCCGATCGACGATCCGCTCAGGGCGTCCGCAGCCGGCCGAAGGGCCGTGAAGGGGGGTGCCACGATAACGCGTCTGTCGCTGAAGGTTGCTTCTTCTTTTTTCAGGCCGCTAATGAAATCAACCGCCTCGGATACGGTTTTGTGCATTTTCCAGTTTGCCGCTATTATCGGCGTGTGCATGGTGCCCCTCCCTTTCGTTCATTTTTCAACTGCTCAACATCGGACAGCGTCTTTCCCGGAAGCCCGGACCGGTTTCCTGCCCGTAAAGTATTTCCTTGACGCACCGTCATCTACTACCGCTGACGATGGTGTTAGTCAACAGCATTTTCCTGTTTTTTCGATTCTGTACGCGCTGTTCCGCCTATACGGCGATGTTGACAAAAACCATAATTATTTATAATAATAACAGTTAAAGATGATGATGGATTTGTTCTTCTCACCCGGACATCAAAACCCGTCCAGGGGAAGTGGAACATGCGGGGGATCGGCTGATGAAGCACACCATTCGAAAGGCACTTCTCGCGGGGACCTGGTATCACGCGTCGCCCGGTGAATTGAAACGACAGATCGAAACCTTCGCGGCGGAAGCGCCGTCTTTTGAAGAAGAACGTGAAAAGACGCTGCTTGCCGTCGTGACTCCCCACGCGGGGATTGATTATTCGGGGCGCGTCGCGGCATGTACCTGGAAAGTTGCCGCGGAAAGATCATACGACGCCGTGATCGTCATCGGTCCCAGCCACCGCGTGCGTTTCAAGGGCGCGGCCGTATACGGTGGATCGGGGTACGAATCGCCGCTGGGTGTATTACCCGTCGATCAGGAACTGGCCGGTCGGCTGGTCGGGTCCGGTCATGGAGTAATCGAAGGTGACGACGAAGGAATCCCGGAAAACGCCATAGAGCTCCAGGTGCCGTTTATTCAGATGATGTTGCCCGGGGTGCCTTTTGTGCCCGTAACAATGGGGACGCAGGACAGGAAAACCTGTGATGGTCTCGCGGCGGCGATTATAGATTCTATCGGCGATCGGCGGGTACTGATTGCGGCAAGTTCAGATCTCTCACACTATCTTGGCTATGAGGAAGCGGTGAAAACTGATTCTGATACGCTGGCTTACCTGAAGCGGAGAGACATCGAAGGATTTCACCTGTCCGTTGAGAGAGGCCTGTCCCATGCGTGCGGGTCGGGCGCAATGGCCGTGGCAATGACCGTGGCCCAGGCACGGGGGTGTGATGAAACGCGGGTATTGAGTTACGCCAATTCGGGAGACATTACAGGGGATAAATCAGGCGTGGTCGGATACGCCGCCGTCGCCTTCTTCAGAAACGATGAATCCGGTGATGAACGTTATCATGGCGGATCGACGAAGGAAGACAAGCCGGAACTGACGGATCAGGAAAAGAGTGATCTCATAGCCATTGCGCGGGCACGTATAGAGGAGAGCCTTAAAGGAAAACGGACCGGGGACAACCCTGTGTTGACCTCTCTCATGAAGCAGCCGAGAGGCGCCTTTGTAACGCTGAAAAAACATGGCATGTTGAGGGGATGCATCGGCATGATCGAACCGCGCAAGCCGCTCCATAAGGCGGTGGAAGATATGGCGCGGGCCGCCGCGTTCGACGATCCCCGGTTTCCTCCCCTGTCACCGTCGGAGCTGGGTGAAATCACGTTCGAGATTTCGGTCCTTACGCCCCTGCGGGAGATCAGGGATGTGGAAGAGATCGAAGTGGGACGGCACGGTCTCTATATTGTGAAAGGGAGCCGGGCGGGCTTGCTGCTGCCGCAGGTCGCCCTGGAACAACGCTGGGACCGCACCACTTTTCTGGAAGAAACCTGCCGCAAGGCCGGCCTTTCAGAAGAGGCATGGAAGGATCATAATACGGTGATTTATGTCTTTTCAGCAGAGGTATTTGGAGAATATTATTAAACCTTCCCTTTTAAAAGAAAAGGCTTGACAAACCACACAAGAAAAATTAGATTCCCGTTTTGCTTTGGTCGGAGGGAGGCCATGGTGCGCCTAAGGCGCATTAATTTTTTGTTTTTTGGTGTTTTGAACGCTGGCGTAGCTCAACAGGTAGAGCAGCTGATTTGTAATCAGCAGGTCGCGGGTTCGAATCCCATCGCCAGCTCCATAAGCAATATAAGCAATTGATGTTGTGGAGGGGTTCCCGAGCGGCCAAAGGGAGCAGACTGTAAATCTGTCGGCGAAGCCTACGGAGGTTCGAATCCTCCCCCCTCCACCATTTTTATGCATCATCATAGGCAAAGAGGTGCGGGAGTAGCTCAGGGGCTAGAGCGTCAGCCTTCCAAGCTGAGGGTCGCGGGTTCGAATCCCGTTTCCCGCTCCATGAAAGAGAAC
>DSCZ01000117.1 GCA_011048855.1 Desulfobacteraceae bacterium
ATCTGGTTCCTCCGCCCTCCATTGAGCGCACCCTGGGGGAATATCTTTCCGCTGCGGGTGTACGGCAGTTTGCCATAAGTGAAACCCAGAAATTCGGGCATGTCACTTATTTCTGGAATGGAAACCGTTCAGGATACATCGACTCCTCGCTGGAGAAATACCTGGAAATTCCGTCGGACAGGATTGAATTCGATCGTGCCCCCCAAATGAAGGCCAGGGAAATAACCGACATGGCGATAGAATTGCTTCGGTCCGGGAAATACCGCTTTGGACGGATCAATTTTCCAAACGGCGACATGGTGGGACACACAGGAAAAATAGGTGCCGCGGTAACGGCGGTTGAAACCGTCGACCGGTGCGTCGGGGAATTAATTAAAATTGTTGAAAAGCTGGAAGGCATCACCGTGGTGACAGCCGACCATGGGAATTGTGACGAAATGTTCACGGTGGCTGGTGACGGAACGAAAAAAACCAAGACCTCTCATTCACTCAACCCCGTCCCGTTCATTATCCAGGATATTCTGTATGCCGGGGAATACCGGATGAACTGCGGCGGCCGTCCCGGGCTCTCAAATGTGGCGGCCACCCTGCTCAATCTTCTCGGCTTCGAAAATCCGAAGGACTATGAGCACTCACTTATAAAATTCGTATGACTCGCGCCTGGCAAAATTGCATTTCGACACTGCAACTGCGCTGGCTTCTTGAATTCCCTGGAGTGTCAAGAAGAAATTTTGACGGGAATGCAGACCGGGATTGCAATCCATGAAATCGTTGTCGTTGTCGTAATCGCTTTCGTAATCGGATTGTAGGTCGGGATTCACTCACCGAGGTAGGCCTTGCGGACCTTCTCATTTTTGACCAGATTCGACGAGGTGTCCGCGAGCACGATTTCTCCGGTCTCCATCACGTAGCCTCGATCGGAAATCTGGAGCGCAATCTGTGCGTTCTGTTCCACCAGCAGGATGGTCGTCCCCTCTTCGTTGATCTGCCTTACAATTTCAAATATCGAATCCACGATGATTGGTGCCAGCCCCAGCGAGGGTTCATCGAGCAGGAGCAGTTTCGGCCGCGCCATCAAGGCCCGTGCGATGGCCAGCATCTGTTGTTCACCACCGGAAAGGGTGCCACCGTGCTGTTTCCTCCTGTCATAGAGGATCGGGAAGAGTTCGAATACCCTTTCAATGTCTTTCTTAACACCTTCACGGTCCCTCCGCAGGTAGGCACCCATATCGAGATTCTCCATCACGCTCAGCAATGGAAATATCAGCCTGCCTTCCGGAACCTGGCATATACCCATGGCAACGATATTGTCCGGCCTGACTCCGGTTATGGACCTGCCCTCAAAAAAAACTTCTCCCTCAACCGGCACCAGCACCCCGCTGATGGTCATCAGGGTGGTCGACTTGCCTGCACCGTTCGCACCGATCAGGCAGGCAATTTCACCGGTATCCACATCCATCGAAATTCCCTTTAAAGCACGGATATTTCCATAATGCGTCCTGATATTTTCCAGTTTAAGCAGCATTGGCAGCTCCGGTGCCCAGATAGGCTTCGATTACGCCGGCATCATTTCTGACATCTGCAGGGGCACCCTCCGTCAGCCACTCACCGTGATTTATCACCACGACCCGCTCGCAAACCCCCATAACCACCTTCATGTCATGTTCGATCAATAATATCGTTATGCCTTTATCCCTGATACGATGGATCAAATCCATCAAATTCCGCGACTCCTGCGGATTCATCCCGGCGGCGGGCTCATCGAGCATGAGCAGCCTCGGTTCGGTGGCCAGCGCCCTTGCGATCTCGAGGCGCCTCTGATTGCCGTATGCCAGCGAGCTGGCTATTTCATCATTAAGGCCCCTGAGGCCGACGAATTCGAGGCATTCGCAGGCATGAGCGGTGATCTCCTCTTCTTCCTCTTTCTGCGTCCTGTTCCGTACAACGGCCCCGAAAAACGTCGATTTCGTCCGGCAGTGACGCCCGATCTTAACGTTGTCCAGAACCGTCATGTTGTCAAACAGCCGTATATTTTGAAACGTCCTTGCAATTCCAAGCGAAGTGACCTTTTCGGGTTTTTTACCGCCGATCGATTCAGAACGCTCCCCGTTTTTAAAAATTATCTCGCCGCTGGAGGGCTTTTCCACTCCGGCTACGCAGTTGAACAAAGTCGTTTTCCCGGCCCCGTTCGGACCTATCAGGCCGATGATTTCATGCCGGTTGATTTGGAAGGTTATATTTTTCAGAGCCTGCAGGCCTCCGAAATTTTTCGAAAGCTTCCGGATATCCATGATAGCGGTCATTTATTGAGCCCCACGGTCGCTTTGACTTTTTTACGCCTGACCCGCCCACTCCGCATCTGCGCGGCTACAGCCGGTATCGGCAGCAACCCGGCCGGACGGTAACGCATCATCAACACCATAATCAGGCCGAAGCCGAGGAAACGAACCTCGACGGGCAGACCCAGCAGTGGAAGCAATTCCCGGAGAATTTCACTCAGTGAAACCAGAACGACCGCCCCCACCATAACGCCCCAGATGTTGCCCATGCCGCCCAGTACGATCATGCACAGAACCAGGAACGATTCCCAGAATTTGAACATGTCCGGGGAGAGAAAAGTCACCCACCTTGCGAAAAAACAGCCGCCCACAGCCCCGAACGCCGCGCTGATGGCGAATGCGAACACCTTGTAGGTGAGAAGATTGATGCCGCACGACACTGCGGCCACTTCATCATCACGAATCGCGAACCAGGCCCGCCCGAGCCGTGAATCCTGTATGCGGTACATTACGAACACGGCAGCCAGCACGAGCGCGATTGCCAGGTAATAGTATGGAACTTCGCCGACGAATTCCCATCTTGGTCCACCGAACAGGGAGAGATCCAGCGAGACCGGTTCGATTCCGGGAAGGCCAAGCGGCCCCCTGGTCAACCAGATCTCGTTAGTTAAAAATAAAACAACCAGTTCCGAAAAACCAAAAGTCACGATGGCGAAATAATCACCGGTCAACCTCAGCGTAGGTGCACCCAGCAGCACGCCCCACAAGGCGCCGTTCAGGAAAGCCAGGGGGACGATCGTCCAGAACGAAAACCCGAAATGAACCGTGAGAAGACCGGCGGTGTAGGCGCCGATTCCGTAAAACCCGACATAGCCGAGATCGAGAAGCCCGTTGAAGCCCGGTACGACATTCAATCCCAGCGCAAGAACCATGTAAAGATATATCAGGATGACCGTGTGGAGAAAATAATCCGTTGCGAACGGCAGAGCCGGCAGAATAAGGGCAAGGGCTAAAAGACCGATCCTGAATTTTGCTCCGAGCGTCATTTTCTTAATGTTCACCATATTCATCCTACATGCTCTTCTTGGTTTCCTTTAAAACTTTGCCGAAAAGCCCTGCCGGTATGAGGACGATTACGATGATCATCACCGCATAAGAAATACCATCACGGTAGAGCGAACTCAAATAACCTGCACCCAGTGCCTCGGCAATACCGAGCACCACGCCCCCCAGCATCGCCCCGGGAACAGATCCGATGCCGCCGAGCACCGCGGCGGCGAAAGCCTTGACCCCCGCCAGGTAGCCCATCGTCGGATACAAGGAATTATAATAAGCGCTGACCATGATACCGGCTGCGCCTCCCATCGCCCCTGCAAGGGCAAAGGTATAGGATATCACGCGATTTACATTGATCCCGGCAAGTGCCGCCATCGTCTTGTTCTGGGCGACGGCCCTCATGGCCTTCCCCCACCTGGTTTTCCGTATGATCAGATTCAACCCTATCATCATGCAGATTGTGATTCCAAAAATAAACAGATGGAACCAGGAAAGATTGACGCCCCAAAAGCTGACCGCGGTTTTCTCGAAGTACTCCGGAAGCGAACCGTGGGGGAAGGGCTTGGGGCGGGAGCCCCAGATAATCATTGCCAGGTTCTGCAGGAAAATCGACATGCCGATGGCGGTGATCAGCGCGGCCAGGCGTGGAGAATTCCTCAAGGGCCGGTAGGCGATGACATCCAGAAGAACACCGCAAATCGCACAACAGGCCATAGAAAGCAGAAAGGCGACAAAGAAAGGCAGATGCAGAAACGCAATGAAGGAAACAGCGAAAAAAGCTCCGAGCATGTATATCTCACCATGTGCAAAATTTATGAGCTGTATCACGCCGTAAACCATCGTATAGCCCACGGCTATCATCGCATAAATGCCGCCAATGGTCAGTCCGTTGATCAACTGTTGTAAGAACAAGCCGCCCCCGCGAATTCACAAAAAGGCACCGGAGCTGAACCGCCCCGGCGCCCCGCTGAATTATCACTCCACAGGCCGAGGCACTACTCACCCGACACGAATTCACCGTTTTCAACTTTCTTGATAAACGCAGGTTTGAAG
>DSCZ01000571.1 GCA_011048855.1 Desulfobacteraceae bacterium
CCCGAAGCGGTGCAAAGAAAATCAAGGGGTTGTGCGGAGACGTACTGGAGTACGTCGCACAAGCAAGCCCGCAGATTGACGAAGAGATTGGGCAAAAGGACCATTTCCGGATGGAAACTAATTCACGGTCGATGGTTGGCCGTTAATCAAGTTCGTTGCTGGTAGGTCGCCGCGAGGCGGCTTAAACCAGCTTTTTACAATGCCTTCATTTCTAGAGGGTCTAAATCCAGGCGGGCTACATGGAAAACATCCCCGCCCCCAAAGGATGGGTTATGTTCAAACCGCTTGCCCATAAAAGGTTTTCGGATCAAATCGTGTCGCAGATCATCCAGCTGATCAAAGAGGGACGTTTGAAGCCGGGCGACACGCTGCCTTCCGAACGCAAGATGGCTCAGAATTTCGGAGTGAGCCGCCCTCCTCTCAGGGAAGCTCTTAAAACGCTCGAGGCGATGGGGTTCCTGGAAATCCTCCAACGTCACAGGGTCAGGGTGAAATCCTTCGTGAGCCCCGATCTTTACAACCCCCTCGCCAAGGCGCTCGATAACGACTCGTCGATGGTTTTCCAGTTGATAGAGGTACGAAAGATATTCGAATCGTGGGCCGCGTCAACGGCGAGCAGGGTTGCAACCGAAGAGGAAATCGAAGAGCTGGAGGAAATTTACAATCAAATCGAAAACGATTTCAAACGGGACGAACTCGGAGTGGACGCGGACGTCAAACTGCACCTGGCCATCTACCGCGCCACCCATAATACGGTGCTCGCTCATCTTGCTTTCACGTTGCTGGAGTCGCTGCGGCAGGCTCAGACTATGACTCGCAGTGTGATGCTTGCGGATGAAAAAAACAAGTCAATGCTACTGAAACAGCATGCTTCAATCGTCGAGGCGATCAAGGAGAGAAACCCGCGCAGGGCCCGTGGAGCGGTACTTACCCATCTCAAGTTTGCTGAAAAATACCTGAAAAAACATCTTTCGCCGAAGGAGTCGGCTACCCTGGAGGATCCCCGTTGACACTGGCCGGAGACGAAGTCCAGGCGGCAACGGGTGTTTAATCCCGCTTCACATTTTTCCACGCAGGTTTAAGATAATAGCGCCCGGCTTCTGTCAATCCAATAACTTCATGCTGAATCATGTATTGAAGTGCTTTTGGCCTGAAATCACGAAGGCCTATGTTAATATAACGCACTTTAGCATAGGGCAGTTCCACCGCAGAAAAAGGATCAAATGCTTCTTTCGATTGCAGGTCTTTCAAAATTTCCTGACACGCTCGCCTGATGCGCCACCCCATAACAACCCGACTGAAAAGGAATACGCCTACCAGGAGTATAATTCCAACAAGAATTTGCACGCTTTCACTCATCGGTCTATTGCCTCTCTTTTTTTATAAACCGTCCTTTATCATGAAAGTGGACGGGTCGAGCCTCACCCGGCGTTCGGTAAAAGTTTCGTTTTCGTGGTCTTTCAGCAGTCTCAGGTATAGTCCGCCTGCTTCCGGCAGCAGGTGCAGGATAACCGAAAACATATCGTCTATATTGTGGCACGGATAGGGAACGCCTCTTTCGTTCACCTCCGAGATATGACGGTGAGAAAGGGCCGAAAACCAGATTTCCGCTCCGAGTAAACCGGCAAGCTCAGAAAAATCCTTGAAAAACCCTGGTTCCGCGGATGCAAAATCGAACCCGTCCACCAAAATCGCATCCGGCGAAAAATCCAGGGCTTCCTTCAAATTCTCCAGCTGCGCTCTGAGGCGCCCCAATTCGAAGCTCTTGTTCACGTATGCCAGGATTACCCTGTTCTGCTCCACCAGCTGCCGGGAATCGTCGTCTTCCTTCATTTTGCAAGCACTCATCAATTCGTTCAACAGCACCTGGTAGTACGCCTGGATTTTTTCGGGACCTTCTCCAATGCTGACATGCACCACTTTGCGGTTCTCCATTAAATTATGGAGAGCGATGTGAATCAGGCAGGCCGTCTTCCCAACACCGGCGCGGGCGATCAGGACCCCCATCCGGCCGAGCCCGAGGCTTTTCCGGGAGGTCCCGTCGAGTATCCTCAACGGACTCCCTTTCAGCAAAATATTTTTCATTTTCTCTCTCCCTTCGCCTTCTCCCTGAGGCGCGTCTTCAGTTCTTCCGCCAGGGATTCGGGAACCTTCGCATACCGCGAAAATTCCATTGTAAACTCGGCCTTGCCCTGAGTCAACGACCGCAGATGAGTAGCGTAGCCAAACATTTCAGCCAGGGGAACCTCTGCCTCCACGGTGGTGAAAAGGCCATCCTCCATGGTGCTGGTGATCATACCCCTGCGCTGGGTTATAGAACCCATGACGTTTCCCTGGAACTCGGTAGGGCTTTCGACGGCCACTTTCATGATCGGCTCGAGGAGCACAGGGGCGGCCTTCATATACACACTTCTGAAAGCCCCCGCCCCCGCCTGGGAAAAGGCCATTTCCGAAGAATCCACGCTGTGGGCTTTTCCATCGTTTACAGTGACCCGAACTCCGATAACCGGATATCCGACCAGGCCTCCTTTATCCAGGCATGAGCGGAAACCTTTGTCTACGGCCGGGATGAACTCGGTCGGGATCGATCCCCCCTTCACTTCGTTTATGAACTCATAGCCCCCTTCATCGAGCGGCTCGATGAAGCCGGCCACCCTTCCGAACTGCCCCGAGCCCCCGGTCTGCTTCTTGTGGGTGTAATCAAAAGAAGCCTTTGCGGTTATCGCCTCGCGGTAGGCCACCTGGGGCATCCCGGTCATGACCACAGCCTTGAATTCCCGCTTCATACGCTCCAGATACACGTCCAGGTGCAGCTCTCCCATGCCGGAGATGATCGTATCGCCACTCTCCGGATCCACGTAAGACTTGAATGTGGGGTCCTCCTTCGTGAACCGGTTAAGTGCTTTGGCCATGTTGTTCTGGGATTTTGCGTCCTCGGGCGTCACCGAAAGAGAAATCACCGGTTCCGGAACAAACATGCTCGACATGCTGTAGTTCACGGAACCGTCGGTGAAAGTATCACCGGAATGGCAATCCACCCCGAACAGCGCGACGATCCCCCCTGGTTCTGCCTGGTCTATTTCCTCCATCTCATCTGCGTGCATCCGCACCAGGCGGCCTACCTTGATTTTCTTGCCGGATCGGGAGATGAACATCTCATCGCCCTTCCTGATCCGGCCCTGGTAGATTCTCAGATATGTCAACTGGCCGTACGGAGTGACCTCCAGCTTGAAGGCCAGCGCCACCAGGGGTCTGTCCGGTTCGGGCTCAAGCACGACCTCCTTCTCATCGGTCGCCAGGTCAAACGCCACGTTTTTAACCTCCGCCGGGGACGGCAGATAACGAACGACCCCGTCCAGCACGCACTGCACTCCGATGTTCTTGTAGGCCGAGCCCATGAAAACCGGCGTCAACTGCCGCGAAATGGTTCCCCTGCGCACAGCGTCGATCAACAGCTCCTCGGTTACGTTGTCCTCAAAAGCCGCCTCCATAAGATCATCTGAAAACATCGACGCGGCGTCTATAAGTTCTTCTCTTTTAGCTGCGGCGATTTCTACAAGCTCGGCGGGGATCTCTTTTGAGACCAGCGCCTCTCTACTCGGCCCTTCGAAATAAAGAGCCTTCATCGAAACCAGGTCCACGACCCCTTTCATATTGCTTTCAGAACCTATCGGAATCTGCATGAGGACCGGATTGTGGTTCAGCTTGCTTCCGAGCTGACCGGAGACTTTAAAAGGATCGGCTCCGGACCTGTCACATTTGTTTATGAACGCGATCCGCGGCACCTTGTAACGGTTCATCTGCCTGTCCACAGTTATCGACTGTGACTGGACCCCTGCAACCGCACAGAGGATCAACACAGCCCCGTCCATCACCCTCAGAGCCCGCTCCACCTCTATGGTGAAATCCACATGCCCCGGCGTATCGATCACATTTATCTCGTGCCCGTCCCACTGGCAATGGGTCGCAGCCGAGGAAATCGTTATCCCGCGCTCCCGCTCCAGATCCATCGAATCCATGGTGGCGCCCACACCATCCCTGCCCCTTACCTCGTGCATGGCGTGAATACGCTTGGTGTAAAAAAGGATTCTTTCGGTAAGAGTCGTTTTTCCGCTATCGATATGGGCACTGATTCCGATATTTCTTTTAGTTTT
The DNA here is from genome assembly GCA_011048855.1 of Desulfobacteraceae bacterium. Next base: position 4,155 of record DSCZ01000571.1, read on the forward strand.
AATCACTTCCGACATATCCAAACCTCATATAGGCTGCGAAAGCAAGTGTTGTTGCCCGCTTTATCGCCGTTTATCATATATGTTTTCATCCTGACAATACCATTGATAAGATCGTAAAAATGAAAAAAGAGGGCAGCACCAACGTGCCCTCCTTTCTCGACAGCTGACTACTATAATACAGAATTTAAAAATTCAAAGTGAATTGTTTCGATCCTCACCATTGAAATATAGGC
>DSCZ01000462.1 GCA_011048855.1 Desulfobacteraceae bacterium
CGATGACCGGGATCCCGATGGTTCCGATCTTGACCTTTCCCGGCGGTGAGCTGTGCGTTTCGGGGGAAGCCTCGCTCAAACCATAGCCCAGAACCATTTCCACCCCTGCGATCCGCTCCCATCTCTCCTTGATTTCGGGCGCAATAGGCATGGCCCCTGCCTTCACATATTTAAGGCTCGAAATATCATATTTTTCCACCAAGGGGTTGACCGCCAGCGAGGCAAACAGCGAAGCCGCACCGTAGAGCACCGTGGCTTTCTCCCGTTCGATGGTTTCCAGCAGTTCCTTTGCATCGAAACGCGGGATTATGACGACCTTTGCACCGCAGTACACCGGTGAGTTCACACAGGTGCACCCCCCCCAGCTGTGATAAAAAGGCAACAGGCCTATAACAACGTCGTCTTCGGTCCATCCGAACCAATCGACATTCTGGAAAGCATTGGCGACCAGGTTTCTGTGGGTGAGCATAACCCCTTTCGGCAAACCTGTAGTGCCCCCGGTATATACGATGACCGCCACGTCGTTCCGCGGATCTCCCTTGAAAACCGGGGGAGTCGGGGGGTAGTCCGAAAAAATCCTCTCGAAGCTCAAGGCACCTTCGGTTTCGCCATCCACGACGATCACACGCTCAACGGAGCTCCCGGCCATGTTGTCGGCCACCAGCTGGTAACGCTCCATATCGGTGACAACCACTTTGCTGCCGGTGTCGCGGAACTGGTGCCTGATTTCGTTCTGCCTGTAGAGCGGGTTCGTCGTCGTAACGGCTGCGCCTGACTTGAGTATGCCGTAATAACCCAGGACGAACTCAAGGCTGTTGGGAAGAAACAATATCACCCTGTCTCCTATACCAACCTGGAAAGAATTCAGATATGAAGCCAGCCTGTTCGAAAGCTCATCCAGTTCACGGTAAGTCAACTGTCGATCTCTACAGGCAAATGCGATCCGCTCAGGCCATTTCCGGGCTGCTTCACTCAAAAACCCGAAAAGCGGAATATCCGGGTAATCCAGGCTGACCGGCACATTTTCCGGCCACACCTTGAACCACGGCCGATCCCCGGGCACTTGATACTTCTCAGGTTGTTCGATTCCGGAATCCTTCATATTTTTCGCCTCCTCAACTCGGGGTTTTAATTTCCTTTCTGTTCAACTTCTTTTGAATTAAAAACACCGCCAGCAACAAAAGGCCGCCCCCGGCATTCAGCACGTGGTAAGGCACAAAAAGCGCCAGAGCAGCTATTCCCAGCAACACCCGGTGAATGATTGTGTTGTCGCGGGCCAGGAATCCGACCAGCACCGAAGAAAGTGCCATCAAACCCGCAGAGCTGCTCAAAACCGCTATCACCACGTCGAACGGCGGACCGTTCAGCAGCAACGGGCGGTAGGCCATCAGAATCGGGATTACATAAATCCCCGCCGCCGCCGCACAACTGGCCCATGCGGTCGGCATGGCCTTAGACTCGGCGACACCCGCGGCGGCAAACGACGCCAGGGCTACAGGAGGTGTCACGTTGGATGTCTGGCTGTACCAGAACACGACCATGTGGGCGGTGATAAGAACCATGCCCATTTCCATGAGTGCGGGACCGGCCAGGATCACGAGCACAATATATGCAGCGGTGACTGGGAGTCCCATGCCGAGGAACAGTGCCGCTATACCGACCAGAACGATCGCGACACCCTTGATCCCCCCGGCGAAGGACAGCACGATGCTCGAAAACTTCAAGCCCAGCCCCGTAAGAGTGACCATGCCGACGATGATCCCTGCGGCCCCGCAGGCGGCCGACACCATAACGGCATTGTGTGACCCCTTTTCAAGCAGCCTGACGATATCCCGGAAGCCCAGCCTGGTTTCCTTTCGGATGAAGCTCACAGCGACAACGGAAATCACGCCGACGAATCCCACCATCATCGGACTGTAGTGCTTGACAAGAAAAAAAACAAGCACTGCTATGGGAAGAAAAAATTGATAACCGGATTTTATCGTACCCCAGAAATCAGGAATCTCTTTTTTACTAAGTGGTTTAATACCCATTTTTCTGGCCCTGAGATGCACGAAGCAATAGGCCGCAAAATAATACATACAGGCGGGAATGATGGCGATTTTGACGATCTCCAGGTACGATGTATTCGTGAATTCCGCCATCAAAAACGCCCCGGCCCCCATGATAGGCGGCATCAACTGCCCGCCGGTGGAGGCGGCGGCCTCGATTCCCCCTGCAACATGAGGCTTATAGCCGGTTCTCTTCATCATGGGTATGGTAAAAGAGCCGGTGGTTACGACATTGGCCACCGCGCTCCCGGAAACCGAGCCCATAAACCCGCTGGCGATAACCGCGGTCTTTGCCGGCCCCCCGACCATCCGACCCGTCAGGGAATAGGCGAACCGTGTGAAAAAAGCGCCTCCTCCGGTGCCTTCCAGAAACGAGCCGAAAAGCACGAAAAGATATACGAACGTGGCCGCCACACCGAGCGGTAGACCGAAAAGCCCTTCGGTGGTCAGGTAAAGCTGGCCGATGATTCGATGGATGTTGTAGCCCTTATGACCGAGAATGCCGGGCATGTGAGGCCCCAGGTATGCGTAGACAACGAATATAACGCATATGATGCTCATAAAGCTGCCGATAACTCTCCTTGCGGATTCCACCACCAGCAGAACGGCAACGATTCCAAGCGCGACATCCATCGTGGTCCAGTCACCCTGTCTCCATATAATCTGATCAAAATAAAAAATAATATACAATACAACAACAAAAGATAAAATGAATAGAATCAAATCAAAAATCAAATATATATCAAATTTTTCGCGTGAAGCCCTGCTTGAAACGGGGTAATAAAGAAAAACCAATCCCAGAATCAACATGAGGTGAATACCCCGCTGAAACATCGCGGTGAGGGCACCGAACCCGGCGGTATAAAGTTGAAAAAGCGCCAGGGCCACCGCGATCACCGTGCCGATCAGCGAAAGTATCCCCCTGAGACGTCTTTTGCCGCCAAACTTGACTTTTTCCTTTTTATCCATGTTCAGGCCTCAATTTCGATATGAGCGAAAAAAACGCTGGACGCATTTCCATGTGAACCTCCAATATTTTCCCTTCGGCCAGGTCGGTAAGATTCACTTCTCTTCTCCCGGTTATAAGCTTATGGTCCACACCCCGTGAACCCACCCTTAACAAGAATTTTCCGACAGGTTTTTCTATTTCCTCGATCCGTGTCCATTCGCCGTCTCCTACGACCTGTCCGTGGCCCTCCCAGTGCCCCATTCCTGCACCGAACATCACGAAATACATTTCTTCGAGAAAAACGCCATGTTCTTTCTTCAGGCTGAACACTTCGCATACAGGCTTAATGTCCACCGAGTGCATATAACATATTTCAAACTTCTCATCCCAGGATAACGGGATTCTTACGACAGGCGCACCAACCTTCACGTCGGTAAATACGAGCCACGGTCCGGGCCACGAGAGGAGGGCGACCAGCACGGCCGCGGCCAGGATAATGATCACCCTCCTCATGATCTACACTACTTTTTCGGAATTAAATGATCGGGTACGGTGAGGCCGATTTCCCTGTAATATTTGACCGCACCTGGATGAAGCGGAATCGGAGAAGCTTTTAATGCATTTTCCGGGGTGGTGAATCTTGCGAAAGGATGTATTTTTTCAAGATAGTCCTTGTGATCGAATATCGCTTTGACCAGGTTGTAAACCATGTCTTCGCTCATATCGGCGTTACATATCACGGTATTCCAGACGGACGGGTTCTTAACCGGATAGTCCTGCCCTTTGTATATACCCGCCTCCAGTTCAAACGGTGAGTAAAACGGGTACATCCCGCATACCTTGTCGAGGTCCTCCTGGCTGAAGGGTATCAGGACGATGTCCCTGGTGGTTGCAAGATCCATGATGGAAGAAGTGGGAGCTGCCACATCCCAGAGACCCACATCTATGGTTCCGTCCTTCAATGCATTGGCCGTTTCAGTGAAAGAGAGGCGATGAACCTTGAAATCGTCGTATGAAATGTCCAGCCCCTTGAAGACCAGATTTGTCTTGAATTCAGTGCCGCTTCCGGGTGCACCGACGGACACGCGCTTTCCCTTCACATCGTATATCGTCTTTACACCGGAACCTTTCAGCGCCACGATATGAAAATGGTGGGGGTACATCTGAAACATCGCGAGAATTTTTTGAGGCTTGCCCTCGAAACGTCCTTCGGCGTTATAAGCCTGATACACAGCGTCGTTCATCGCTTCGCCGGTAAGGGTCTCGCCTCTGTCGACCAGGCGGATGTTTTCGACGGAGGCTCCCGTGACCTCGGCCGCGGCTTCGACCCCGGGAACATACTTGGTCCATATTTCGGCTACACCCCCGCCGTAGGGGTAATAAAC
>DSCZ01000558.1 GCA_011048855.1 Desulfobacteraceae bacterium
CCACCCGCAAATTTTTATTAACTTATTACAGCATATATCATTAAAATTCACCTAAAACATGAGGCTTTATTTAGTTTTTAAACATAACGATAATTTCATCTGAAGTGCTTATTTTTCCAAGGTTAGGGAGAATGTTCTGCATGCTGAAGTCATGCAGTTCCTGATTCATGCTGGAACAGCAATCGTCCAGGATAAACAGTTTGTAATCGTCATCGGATGCGTGTCTGGCCGTGGCTTCGATGACGTAGTTCGTGGCAACTCCAGTCAATATTAGCGTGTCAATATCCGCTTCATCCAGGATCTGCTTTAAATTGGTCCTGTGAAACGCATTGATGCGGTTTTTTTCTACAACGACCTCTCCCTCCATAGGCTTGATGAATTCGTGCACCTCGCCTCCCCATCCGTTCAGGTCACAGGCCTTCAATTCGGATACCGCAGACAGAATCGGTGTGTGATTGCCTCTCACATCAGTTTCGAAATTCCGCATACCGAATTTGACGTACACAACTTTCATCCCAACTTCCCTGGCCTTGTCCAGAACCTTCTTGATATTTTGGAGGATGTTCCGTTCCTTTGCATGGGCGGGGGATCCAAAACCCTTGTACTTTCCCTCTTCATGAACAATATCATTTTGTACATCCATAATAAGAAGGGCCGTTTTGTCTTTAACAATTTCTGTCATTTAAAAACCTCCATTTCGTTTCTGGTGCAAGGTTGTATGTTTACCTTCTCCATAGAGCTTTTTTCTATTATCATTGGAATAAGGCACGGTCAAGTAAACAAAATAATTTTGGGAACTCCGAAGGTGAACCCCCGAATTCGAGGGCACCGGTGCAGCGTCACAGGTGTAAAGGAGGATGTCCGCCCGGGCCGGCCGGTTGCCGCTTGCGGAGAGAACCACTTTCAGCTCCCCTATTGCGCCTGCTCCCCCGGTGCCCCGGAAAGAAAACGGAGAATTTGAACAGCATCCGGAACACCGACATCGTCATCATCCTCATGCCCTGTCAGGTTCCCGTTTTGCTTCTGCAAATCATTCAACTCAACCAGACCCGCCGCGTAACGGAGCAGCAAAACGGAATCGAAGGCATCGACACGGCCGTCTAGATTCACATCACCTTTGAGAAAACCCAGGAACCGAAGCGCCCCGAAAACATCGAGGGTTCCCCCGGAAAAAATCTTCTCTCGATCCGTCGAAGATGGAAACGGCTTGACCGAACCGAGAATCGCCGCTCTTGCCTGTGAGTAGTCCATTGACGGGTGGATGGAATAGATCAATGCCGCAGCCCCTGAAACATGAGGCGTGGCGGCGGAGGTGCCGCTCATCAAAACGTACAGGGCATCATCATCCAGGGGCACTTTCCAGCCGCCCGTAAGCCCCGTATTCGACGCCGTTGAAAGCACTTTTTCCCCTGGCGCGGCAAGATGAACCGAGTTTTTGCCGTAATTCGAGTTTATGGAAAGACCACCCTTCTCCGCTTGCCAGGCCACCGAAATGATGTTATCCAGCCTGTAACTCGCCGGATAAAGAGGCTTCTGATCGTTGTCCATTCCTCGGTTCCCCGCCGCGCACACCGCCAGGACGCCTGCATCCCTCAGTCGGGAAAACGCCTCCCACTCCAGGTTGTCGGTTCCATCGTTCATAGTGCCGTCGGGGTTGATATTGAGGTCCGTCCCCCCGAAACTGCAGTTTACAATCCGCGCACCCGCAGCAATCGCGTAATCGATTGCAGCGATGATATCCGACATTTTCATAGTCTCGCTGTCGTCCGCAAGCACCTTGAGCGGGAGGATATTCGTGCACCAGCACACCCCGGCTATACCAACCCCGTTGTCGCCGACTGCCCCGATGATGCCGGCCACCTGAGTTCCGTGACCGAAGACGTCCATCGGCTCCGGCGTGCCGTCGTCGTACACGTCCGCCCTTTTGCCGGCAAAATCCCAGCCATAAATGTCATCCACGAAACCGTTTCCGTCATCATCCACTCCGGGCTCTCCATGAAGCTCCTCGGCGTTGGTCCATATATTGGCCGCCAGGTCAGGATGCTTATAGTCGACCCCCGTGCCGATCACCGCAACGATCACATCCGGGGAACCGGTGGTTATGGACCAGGCATCCGGTGCACGGACGGATTTAAGTGCCCATTGTTCCGAAAATCTCGCGTCGTTCGGCACGATTCCCAGCGGATATCTCAAAAAGTTCCTCCCAACCTTTTCCACGATAGGCGATGCCTTGTAAGCCTTTATGGCCGTCAACATTTCAGCCCCTTCTGGAAGCGCCACCTGGTGGATGCGGGAGTCGTGAACAACCCTCAAGACCCTGGAGCCGATCGAGGCGTGGAGAGCCTTCATCTTCGAAGAATCGGCGCCAGGTGTAAATTTAACCAGGAGCTGTCCCGGCTGGTAGAACGGACGGCCCTCGGCCTGCCGAGGATCCCCTGTTTGAGCTTGACTGGAGGGCCGGGTGATCCGATTATCAAGGCCCGAAGCCTTTGAAGATATTGATCCTTTCGTTGGGGTCGGCGAAAAGCCCACGGCGTCCGATCCGCCTGAAAGCTCCCCTTCATAAGGGGGACCTGAATCAGGGGGTATCGTATTAGATGCCCCGTCCCGGGGATAGGCCTCAGCCCTGACAATGCGAAAACCGCCGTCTTCCCGTCGTTCATAAACCACGGCCAGGCTTTCGCAAACCTGCCCGAGCAGGTGCTCCAAGGATGAAAACCGCCCATCGATCGTGACGGGAAAATCGGAGCCTTCCACTACATGTATCGGTGTCGAGGTGCGCAGGGAAGCTTCCTTGAGAAACTCGGAGAGGCTTACACCGGAGGCTTTTACAATGATCTGTCCATCGGTGTTTTCAAAAACGAATGCGGGCGGATCGGCTTTGGCTTTGCCCGGCATGATACAGCCCGCAACCATGCACAGCAGGATAATGATGACCGTTCTCATGCCAGTTGTCACAATTCCAACCGTAAATCAATCAGATAAAATAATAAAAGATACGATAAATACTTGGATATTCGTATATTTTCGTCAAATCCCGCACCCCTGACCAACCTCTATGCTCCATATGTAACAGGGCTTTGTCAATATCATCTTCCACACTGGCCCACCCCACGCTTTTCTTGCTTATCTTCGCGGCTTTGCGCGGGTCAAGCCCTGCGCCGCAGGCGCCACCAACACTTAACCGGGGGACCTTTTACGAACTCGTCAATGGTTCGGGAATGATCAACTTTTTGATCTTGCCTACTCCAACACCAAAATTTTCAGATTCAGGAGCGTTTTTGCCCCGAACTTTTCGGGGCCCACCTTTCCCGCAACTCACCCAGGCTTCCACTATGCGTAAGGATAACAACCTGGTCTCCCTTTGAAAGCTTCGTTGAATCATCTGCGAGTGAAAATTTCCCGTCACGATAATAGCACGCCACCTTGGCATTTTTTGGAAGGTCGAGTTCTGCCACAGTTTTCCCTTTATCCTCATCGACGATGAAAGAAAAAAACCTGGCCTCTCCTTTGATCACCGTGGAAAGCTCCAGGATATCAAGGCCCTCCACCATATCGGCCAGGTATCGACTGATGGTTCGTGACGGGAGGATCGTATCTTTCAGGCTCAGCTCCCAGCATATCACCTCGAATTCCGGGTCCTGAATGCTCGGGATGACCCTTTTAAAGCCCAGGGACCGTCCCACCAGGCTGGCGATCAGGTTCGCCTGGTCGCTGTTCGTCAGGCAGAAAAGCACGTCTGTCTGCTCCGGGCCCACCTCGCGTAAAATGGCGGGCTTGCTCCCGTCTCCATTCAGGAAGCTACAGTCCATGTTATCCGATAGATCATCGATTTTTTCCTGGTCATTTTCGATGATGATCACTTCATGGCCTCTCGCGATAAGTAATTCAGCCGTCCTGACGGCCACTTCACCGGCACCAATGAATGCAATTCTCATGATTACGTCAACCTCCTTCCAACCCAGGTTCCAGGGTACACCATCACCAGCCAGGCGAGTATTTCGAGCCTTCCCAAAAGCATGTCCACGCAGAGAACCCCTTTAAGGAAAGCAGGCATATCGGCTCCGGTCACCCCTGCTGAAAGCCCCACGGCTCCAACAGCGGAGACCACCTCGAAAAGGGCGTCCAGCGGAGGATATCCCATGTATACGAAGGGAAGCCAGGAAAGCAGGATAACCGCCGAGACAAGCAGAACGATCAAAAGGGCTTCCTGGATATCCATGTCCTCCATCTTCCGGCCGGCGGTCCGCTGAGCGATCACGGCATGCTTGCTGGAACAGGCCCTTCTGAGAATGATCCCGAGAACGTTGATGATGATAATCAAGCGCAGAATTTTGAACCCGCCGGCCGGAAGATGGAGGACATGGATATCC
>DSCZ01000363.1 GCA_011048855.1 Desulfobacteraceae bacterium
GAAAAAAACTGGGGATGACCCAGATTTTCTCGGTGGACGGACGACGCATCCCCGTTACGGTGGTGGAAGCCGGCCCCTGTGTGGTGGTCCAGAAAAAAACCGTCCAGACTGATGGTTACAACGCCGTTCAGGTTGGTTTTATTCCTAAGCGTGCCGAGAGGGTGAACAAGCCTGAGATGGGGCACTTCAAAAAGGCTGGACAGGGCGCCTTTTACCATCTCAAGGAGTTTCGCCTTGGAGATTCTGAGGGAGAGCAGGTCAATCCTGGTGACTCCATCACCTGCGAAATCTTTGCTCCCGGTGAGATCGTCGATGTGCGCGGCGTGAGCAAGGGCAAGGGCTTTCAGGGTGTCATCAAGCGCTGGAATTTCTCCGGCGGCCGGTCTTCGCATGGTTCGATGTTTCACCGTGCTCCTGGTGCCATTGGTTGCAGTGCCTGGCCTTCCCGCGTATTCAAAGGGAAAAAGATGGCTGGTCAGATGGGCAACAAGCAGGTGACCACCCAGAATCTTCAGATTGTTGAAGTTCGCCCTGAGCAGAATCTGCTACTGATCAAAGGTGCCATTCCTGGTCCTAAAAACGGCGTGGTGGCGATCCGCAAGGGCGTCAAAGCCAAACAAAACGGTTAAAGGGGATTGGGAGAGAAGTCATGGCAACTGTACCTGTTTATGATATCGAAAAAAATAAAGTTTCGGACATTGAACTGTCCGATGACATCTTTAATGCCGAAGTCAAAGAGTATCTGATTCACGAGATGGTTCGCTACCAGCGTGCCGCCCGTCGCCAGGGTACTGCGAAGACCAAGGGGCGAAGCGAGGTTCGCGGTGGTGGCAAGAAGCCTTATCGCCAGAAAGGAACCGGCAACGCGCGTCAGGGCTGTATTCGTGCACCTCATTATGTGGGCGGCGGCACTGCCTTTGGTCCGACGCCTCGCGATTATCGTTTCAAACTTAACCGTAAGGTCAAAAAAGCCGCTGTATGCAGCGCTCTTTCAGCGCGTTTCAAGGAGAGCCGTATGACGGTTCTCGACCAGATTTACCTTGATAAGATCAGCACTAAGGCTTTTGCAGAGGTCCTTAAGCGGTTTGAGTTGGAAAACGCCCTGATTCTCATCGATGAGGCGAACCCTGCGGTTGAACTCTCTGCTCGCAATATCCCCTCGGTTAAGGTTCTGCGCGCCGAGGGAGTGAACGTCTATGACCTGATGAAATATCACAGCCTGGTTCTCACTCAGGGTGCAGTTTCCCAATTGGAAGGAGCGTTGGAAAAATGAAACCTCTGCATCAGATTATCGGCAAGCCGCTGATTACCGAAAAGACCAGCCTTCAGAAAGAGATGGGGCAGGTTGTCGCATTCGAAGTCGCGCGCAATGCCAACAAGATCGAGATCAAGCAGGCCGTGGAACAGGCATTCGACGTCAAGGTCAAAAAGGTTAATACTGCTTTGATGGCCGGCAAAGTCAAGCGCCGCGGTCTTGTGATCGGTAAACGGCCCAACTGGAAAAAGGCATATGTGACCCTTGAAGAGGGCAGTAATATCGACTTTTTCGGTGTTTAATAGAATATCAGCTCAGCTTACGGAGTCGCAATAATGGGAATCAAGAAGTTCAAGCCGACCTCACCCGGGCGGCGCCACATGAGTTCATCTTCTTTCGAGGAGGTGACCAAGGGTACCCCCGAGAAGTCTCTTCTGGCCCCTTTAAAAAAGTCCGGCGGCCGCAATTCCTATGGCCGTATCACCAAGCGCCACACTGGAGGCGGACATAAGCGCAAATATCGTATTGTCGATTTCAAGCGCGATAAGATGGAAGTGCCGGCCAAGGTTGCAGCAATCGAATATGATCCCAATCGCTCAGCGCGTATTGCGCTCTTGCAGTATATGGATGGTGAGAAGCGCTACATCCTCGCACCGGTCGGGCTCAGTGTTGGCGACCAGGTGATTGCCAGCGACAGTGCCGATATCAAGCCCGGCAATGCTATGACCATCCGCTCCATTCCATTGGGAACCTGGGTTCACAATGTTGAACTCAAGGTTGGCAAAGGCGGGCAGCTTGCTCGCAGTGCCGGCACCTATGCCATGATTGCCGCAAAAGAGGGTAAGTATGCTCAATTGCGCATGCCCTCCGGCGAAGTGCGGTTGGTGATGCAGGATTGCCGCGCGACCATTGGTCAGGTCGGGAATGCGGATCATGAAAACGTAAAAATCGGCAAGGCTGGACGTAATCGCTGGCTTGGTAAGAGGCCTCAGTCCCGCGGTGTTGCCATGAACCCGGTTGACCATCCCCATGGCGGTGGTGAGGGTAAAAGTTCTGGTGGTCGTCATCCCGTGACTCCCTGGGGTGTCCCGACCAAGGGTTACAAAACCCGCGTAAACAAGCGTACCGATCGATTCATCATTCGCAAACGGAAATAATTCCACCTGATTTAATAGGAGTTGGAAGTGGCTAGATCAATTAAAAAAGGGCCCTATATTCAGGACAGCCTTCTGCGCAAGGTCGACATTGAAGGTGGTACTACCCGAAAGGCGGTCATTAAGACCTGGTCCCGTCGTTCCACCATTATTCCTGAATTCGTTGGGCACACCTTCGCGGTGCATAACGGCAAAAAGTTCATTCCGGTATTTATTACTGAGAATATGGTCGGGCACAAGCTCGGCGAGTTCGCCCCTACTCGGACCTATTATGGACATGGTGCCGACAAAAAGGGCAAGGGCAAGAGAAAATAGGACATTCCGATAGGAGTCTAGATCCATGGAATCCAGTGCAAAATTGAGATACGCGCGACTCTCGGCGCAAAAGGCCCGCCTCGTGGTGGATCTGGTGCGTGGCCGCAACGTCCAGGACGCGTTGACCGTGTTGAAATACAGTCCGCAGAAAGCTGCCGGGATTGTCTCCAAGCTCGTGGCCTCCGCAGTAGCCAATGCCGAGCAAAAAGGCGTCTCCGATGTGGATCGGCTCTTTGTGAAGCAGATCTTCGTCAATCAGGGGCCGGCGCTGAAGCGTTTTATCCCGCGTGCCATGGGGCGCGCCAGTCGTATTCGTAAGCCGACCAGCCACATTACCGTGGTTCTCGGTCTGAAATAGTCCGTTAGAGGAGGTGACAGCTTGGGACAGAAAGTTCATCCTGTTGGATTTCGTCTGGGTGTAATCCGGACATGGGATTCCCGTTGGTATGCCGAGGAGAATTATGCCGATCTCGTGCATGAAGATATAAAATTGCGTGACTATTTGAAGAAACGTCTATATCATGCCGGGATTTCGAAGATAGAACTGGAGCGCGCCGCCAACAAGGCAAAAATCAATATTTATGCTGCGCGTCCTGGCATCATCATCGGCAAAAAAGGGTCCGAGGTCGAGGCGCTCAAAAAAGAGCTCGCCAAATTGACCGACAAGGAAATCTTTATCAATATCCAGGAAGTCCGCAAACCTGAAATTGATGCCCAGCTTGTTGCCGAAAACGTCGCTCTGCAACTCGAGCGTCGCGTGGCTTTTCGCCGCGCCATGAAGAAAAGCGTCAGCCAGGCCTTGAAATTCGGAGCCCAGGGGATCAAGATCAACTGCTCCGGACGTTTGGGTGGTGCTGAGATGAGCCGTACCGAGTGGTATCGCGAGGGCCGCGTGCCTCTGCATACCCTTCGGGCCGATATTGATTATGGCTTTGCTGAAGCGAAGACAACCTACGGCATCATTGGTGTCAAGGTTCTGATCTTCAAAGGCGAAGTCTTGAAGCAAGAGCAACAATAAATGGTTTTTAGGAGTTAGCCGTCATGTTAATGCCCAAGAAGGTTAAATATAGAAAGCAGCAAAAGGGCCGCATGAAGGGGGCGGCCCAGCGGGGCACAGAACTCAATTTCGGAGATTTCGGTCTTCAGGCGATTGAGTGCGGTTGGCTGTCGTCGCGTCAAATCGAGGCGGCACGTCGTGCCATGACCCGCTACATTAAACGTGGCGGCAAGATCTGGATCCGTGCGTTTCCGCACAAGCCTCTGACCAAGAAGCCCGCCGAAACCCGTATGGGTAAAGGTAAGGGGTCTCCGGAGTCCTGGGTTGCCGTAGTCAAGCCCGGGCACATGCTCTATGAGATGCAAGGTGTGGAAGAGGGTATCGCACGTGAAGCCTTCCGTCTTGCCGCTCACAAGCTCCCCATGAAAACCAAATTCGTGACCCGGGAGGCGTTTGGCCATGAAGGCGACTGAAATGCGTGAAATGAGTCTGGATGAATTAGACCAGAAAAATCAGGAACTGAACAAGGAACTTTTCAACCTCAGGTTTCAGATGCATACGGGGCACCTCGAGAACACCGCACGTTTGTCTCAGGTGAGAAAAGACATCGCCCGCATCAAGACCATTA
>DSCZ01000465.1 GCA_011048855.1 Desulfobacteraceae bacterium
CCGTGCGTGAAGCGCACAAGGAGGCTTCCTGTCTCGTCGTATTCGCCCACCAGGTTACCCAGACCGACGGGATCGTGAACATGATGGATCACGGCCCCGTTTTCCTCCACCCCCACCCGGTTCCCCAGGGCGTCATAGAAGTAATCCCAGGTGTCGCCGCCGCGGGTGACGCCTGTAAGCCGGTTTTCGGCATTGTACGTGTACACCGTGCTCCCGTCCGGTCCCTCTTCGCGGATCAGGTTTCCGTCCAGGTCATAGGTGTAGGTCCTGTCCCCGACCCGGGTATATTGGTTCAGGTTGTTGATCGAATAGGCCTCCTCGATTCCGTTGATCACCGTTCGCACACGGTTTCCCAGTGCGTCGTAGTCGCAGGTGATGTCCTGATCCGGGATTTCCGGGTCGCTCGATGCGAGCACCGCCTGTATGAGCTGGCCCGCATCATCATAACGATACGTCCAGTTCCCGTAGTGGGTCTCCATGGCCGTGCGCCGGCCACGGCGGTCATAGGTGTAGGCAAAGCTTGAAAGCACCCCGCCGTCGGGGGCATGGTTGAACATCTCAAGTGGACGCCCTGCCGCATCATAAGCGTAGGTGGTGTAAACCCCGCTTCCCACGGTCTTTTGCGCGAGCCGCCCCAGCGGGTCGTAGTCATAGGCCACGATGTCCCCGGCGGGCCCGGACAGGCGTGCAAGCCTCCCGACATCGTCATAATAATAGGCCACCGTGTATCCAAGCTGGTCCTCGCTGGAGATCCGGCGGCCCGCCCCGTCGTACTCGAATTGCAGCCACCGGCCTCCGGGGTAGTCCACTCGCACCAGGTAGTCGTGTTCGTTGTAGCTGAAGGTGGTTTTCCCCCGGGCGTCTTCGGTCTCTTCCAGGTTCCCCCGGGCGTCGTAGCGATAGATCGCAGCATATCCGTCTGCAAAGTCTTTCCGGATCACCCTGCCGGCGGCGTCATACTGGTAGGCCACAACAGCGCCCCGACAGTTGGTCCAGGATGCGGGGTTTCCAGCGGCGTCGTGTGTCCAGCTTTCCCTGCCGCCGTCCGGATGGATTTTTTCCCTCAGATTTCCACGACTGTCATAGCTGAACTCCGTCCGGTTTCTCAACGCATCGGCAACCGAAGCCAGGCGGTTGAATGCATTGGTGTAAGTAAAGCGGGTGATTCGATGCATGGCATCGGCCGTTTCAACGAGGTTTCCGCGTCGATCGTAGGTGAAAGTCGTGTTGAACCCTTCCGGATCCGTCATCGAGACCAGGTTTCCCAGTTCATCAAATACCGTATGCACGGCTTCACCGAGCGCGTTTTCGTTTTTGAACAACCGACCCCAGTGATCGAAGTAGCAGCGGCTGGTGTTTCCCAGGGCGTTGGTCATCTCCACCCTCCCCACTCCCGCCATGGGTGAACGTGATCCTTTCCTTTTCATCGCCCAGATAGGTGCTCCCAAGCCTTCCGCGATCGTCATAGGTGTAGGTGCGGGTGGTGCCGCCGGGCAGGCCGATCTCGATCAAGGCATGCTGCGACGCACCGGGGGCGGTATGGTACCTGTAGGTCGTAGTGCGGCCGTCGTATCCCTTGACGGAGGTCAGATATTCGCCCGCGTAGGTATACTGCGTCTGCCGCCCGTGATGGTCCGTGACCGAGGCGATGCGCCCGTTGCCGTTGTAGGTGAGGGTCAGGCCGGCCCCCGAAGAATGCGTCAGGCCGGTCAGGTGGTTTCCGTCGTAACCGAAGGTGATGCGGTTTCCGTCGGGGTCTTCAAGATAGGTCCGTTTGCCCTCCGAGGTGAAAAACTGGATCGTTCCGTCAATTTCGGTAAGCCGGTAGCCGCCTGAGACCGCGCGCAGATCCCCCTCGTCTCCCGGCTGCGCCAGATAGCGCCCGGTATAGCGGCTGTCCGGCTGGAAGATGCGCGGGGTGCCCGTCTGGTCGGTGATCATCACCGTGTTGTCTTCTTCCGTACGGAGCGCTGTCTGCCAGTTGTGCGTCCACCCGCGGCCCAGCGGCCCAAGTTCGAAGCGGCGGGAGATGTGCTGCAGGTAGCTCCTCTCAAAAATGATCGGAAGCCCCGGCCCCTGTGCCACGCCGTCCACCCCGCCTGCCAGCTCCGAAACCGGGCAGAAGCCTTCGGCCTGACGGAACGTGAAGGCCTGGAGGGAATCGATCTCCTCTACCCTTTGCCCGTGCCGATGCAGGTAGGCGGCATTGCGGCTGAGCATGGCCACGTAGTCGCCCCAGGTTTTGCCGGAAATGGCCGTGAAGTTGTTCCAGACGACATCCCAGGCGTCCTCGCGAACGTAGGGAGGGCGCGTTCGGTCTTTGAGTGCCGCCCAGTCGACCAGCGTCGAGTCATCGGCATCCAGCACGCTCACCTGCCACTCAAAGGGAGGATAGCTGAAATCCCACGGCTTCTGCCATCCGGCGTAATAGATCGGCATCCGGCGGGATTCCCCCGCCTGCAGAATGCCGGGGGTGTTTCCGGAGGCGATGAACTGAACCGAATTGGCAAAACCCTCGGGCATGGCGGAGGTCCAGAAGCCGGAGCCGATCCGGTTTTGATCCAGGGTGAGGATGGCCGCCTGAAGGCCGTTCTGGAAGGCCGTCACCAGAAGCAGGGGGGCGGGCATCGGAGCGTTTCCGGTGTTTTTGTATTCCACGTATGCAGTTGCCAATATATGGTACCCGAACCGGGCCGGCAATGTGAGCTCAACCTCCAGCTTTGGGATTCCCCCTGAAACGATTTCCAGAGCATCAGGGAGTTGTGCGGTATTGCCGCTTCGCGAAACACGCACCGTGTAGATCCCGGCCGGGACGGTGCCGGCCTGCAATACGGCTGTGGCCCGGGTGAAGGAATCCACATTCACATCACCGGCTTCGTAGGCAGCGCCTTCACCGGATACCAGTTCCACCCCCAACGGGTAGGCAAACCCCGCCCCGGTCAAGGTAAGCTCCAGATCCGTCAGGGTCCCGTGCTTCGAAGGAGAGATACCTGTCAGCACCACTGCCATCATGTCGAACCGGACGCCATACGCCCCACCCTGCTCCACGGTTCCGTAAACCATCATGTACCACGGCCCGCCTGCAGCCGCAGAAATCACGAACCGCTGCCCGGGCTGCGGGCGGTAGTCATACGCCCCACGGGTGGGAAGTGCACCGAAGCGGACAAACACTTCCAGCCCGGGAGGCAGATCCGTCAAGTCCAACACCAGGTGTTGCCCGGCGGTCGCCATCATTTGAAAATACTGCTGCACCAGGCCTGCAGCATATGGCACCGTTTGATCCACACCATCAACCAGTGCCGGAACCCGGGCCGTGACCTGCGCCGCGGACTCGTTGTTAAGGCGGTGAAGCTCCAGGAACCGCCACTCGTCATTGACCACAACAACAAGATGATACGCCCCCTCCTCCACAGCCGGAAGCGTCACGTTGAAACTGCCCTGGTAGGATTGGCCCGCCGGCAGATCCCGGTTCACCTCCACCGAGCCCAGAAAAACGTCGTTGATGTCAAGATAGGCGTCCTGCGAAAGATAAAATGCATCCTTCCAGGCAGGTCCGGCATTCCCCTGCCCCACATTGCGCACGCTGTAGGTAATCCGTGCAGGCTGGCCCACCGCTAGAACGCCGGCGACGTTTATATCCGTCACCCGTAGATCCGGCAGGCTTCCCGTATTCTCCACCACGGTGAAGGTGCGGGTGTCCGGATAGGGGTCCTCCATGCCTTCGGCCATGGCCGAATAGGCAACTGAAACGCTTCCGGTTTCCGTAAAACTGATCACACCCGGGGAGCGCCCGGAAAAACTGCGTCCGTCGCTGAAGTGCCAGCGGCAGCCGGCATCCGTTTCACCCGGGGCCGATCCGCTGAACCGCAGCAGATCCTTCACCACCAGATTCCCTGAGCGAACCGGAGAGAGGATCAACCCCGCACTCGGGGTGAGTCGCCAGGGCTCGAACAGCACCCCGTCGCTCACCTTGTCCCCAACACCTTCGGGATTCAGCCCGGCATGCTGTGGCCCGCTCGCATCCCCCCACCAGTTGTTGCGGGCATCCACTTCGGCGGAGTTCTGGTTGAGCACACCGAACTCGGCGTTGCTCTCAATCAGATTGCCACTCAAGGTGATGCCCTCAGCCTGGTTCACGATGTACACACCCGTCTTATTCCCCACAAAGGTGTTTCGCTCAAAATGATGCATTCCACTGCTGTTGTTGATATACAAGCCAAAATGGCTGCCGTTGTGAATGGTCGAAAGCCTCAGGTCAATGCTACCGCTGCCGGATTTGTAGAGCCCGGCGCGGCGGTATTGGCCATCCATGAAAGCAGCATCATACCCGGTATAGGCAATCGTGC
>DSCZ01000029.1 GCA_011048855.1 Desulfobacteraceae bacterium
GGAGGGCGCAGCAGGGAATCCAGTTCCAGTGCAAGTGCTTCGGGCGTTTCCCAGACCGTTATCGTTTCTCCAACAACCGTTGAAACTTCCGACCGTTCTTCGGATACCACAACACAAACTGCATCGGTTCGTTCGGCGAGGCCGAGCGCCGCACGGTGCCGGGTCCCGAAACGGTCGGGGATATTGTCCTTGGCTGAAAGAGGTAATATGCATCCTACGATGCTTATGCGTCCATCGGTGATCACCATTGCACCGTCATGGGCCGGTGTATGGTGGTCGAAAATGGTTTTGATCAAGATGGGTTCAGGCAATGCCATGATCTTATGACCGCCGTTCAGAAATTCGGAGGGGTCCGATTCCCGTGAAATTACGATGAGTGCACCGGTCCGGGAACGCGCCATATCAAATGCTGTTTCGGCGATGTCCCTGGAAAGCGAGCCGGAAACGGTTCTTTTCCTGGCACGCAGGTAGCGGAGCGGACTGACCCTCTCGAGCACCTGCCGTATTTCTGACTGAAACAGGATCAGGAGCAATATCACCAGAACCTGCCAAAGGATTTGAAAAACCCACGTGGTCAGGAAAAGCCCCCATATTTTCGCCAGTGAATAAATTATCCCGAGAAGCAGGAGGCCGATAAGCACCCGGAGCGCCCTGGTTCGGCGGAACCAGATATAAAGATGATAGGCGACTATCGTAAGGAACCCGATGTCCGCCAGATCCCGCAGCGTCAGAAAAGGCAGAAGGTTGAGCATTGGAATATTTCCGCAAGAGTTACAGAGTATGTTGATTTATGAGTTTTTGCGAATTCACCAAAGCTATATGTTCGACGATTTGCAGCCGACGGGTGAAGGTGTCGACTGAAATCATTTAAAGCGCAGGCTGTGTTTTTGTCAACTGATAAGACGGTGGCTCAGGGCGAAGAACTCATTATTGACACCGCTGAGCCTTAAAAGCTATAAAGAAAAGCGCATAACCGTTGTTCACCACACACCTTTTTCCACCGGGTTAATGGCGGCGAAAGTAAGGGTTCGGTTAAAATGAGCCAAAAAATAAATATTGTTGTTTTCATTCTTCTGTTTGCTATCATTCCGGTGTCCGTACCGTGTACAGGGGCCTCCGAAACCGCGAGCTTTCCCAGCCTGGCATCCGCGGTGCGGATCATGGAGGAGCTTTTTTTCTGCGGCGAGAGGGTGCCGCTGGAGAATCCGGAAATCCGTGAGAGGCTTGAGCGTGAGCTTTTAATTTCTTTGTGGCAGCGGCACCAGGCTTTATTGTGGATCAAGCGCTCTTCCCGGTATTTTCCGGTGATTGAGCGGATTCTCAAAGAAGAAGGGCTTCCTGAAGATCTCAAATATGTACCGGTCGCCGAAAGCGCTCTCCGACCCCATGCAGGTTCGCACAAAGGCGCAGTCGGCTACTGGCAGTTCATGGCCCACACCGCACGAAAATACGGATTGACGGTGAGCGCCGGCATCGACGAGCGACGGAATATTTTCGCCTCTACCAGGGCAGCAGCACGGCACTTTAAAGATCTTTACGAGATGTTCGGGTCCTGGACCCTGGCCGCGGCCGCCTATAACATGGGCGAGGGTGGTTTGACGGCTGAAATCCTTGAACAGGAGACGGAAGATTTTTACAGGCTTTACCTTTACCTGGAAACCCAGGCTTATATTTTCAGGATTCTTTCAGCTAAACTTATTATTTCATCACCTGAGAAATACGGTTTTTTTCTTAAGGAAACCGATTATTACCGGCCCGTGGAATCCAGACGGGTATCCGTCATCTGTGAACGGGAGACGCCTGTACGGGTGGTCGCCAGGGCGGCCGGAACCCATTTCAAGGTTATCAAGGACCTCAATCCTGAAATCAGGGGGCATAATCTTGCTAAAGGCTCTTATATGCTCAGGGTGCCGCCGGAGGGAGCGGAGGGCTTCGGCGAGCGGTTCAAACGGGAAATGATCGCCTTTGTTGAAGACGACAGGCGCCGTATTTACGTGGTTCAAATCGGAGACAATTTATCGGCGATAGCCAGGCGGTTCGATGTGCCGCTGGCCGCGCTTGTCATCTGGAACGGCATCGATCCCTCCCGGCCGATTCACCCCGGAGACAGGCTCGTGATTTACCCTGGAAGGGGGTTGAACCCGGAGGTGGATGAAGGTTCGGAGCAGCGGGAAGCCGGAAAATAAGGCCGGCCGGATAAAGAAACCGAGGAGGTTGCAGATGGCGGTTGAACGTGTGGCGTTTGTGGATGGGAGCTGGGTTCCGTGGGATCAGGCAACGGTGCATATAATGAGCCACAGCTTTGCCCGGGGGTCCGGGATTTTTGAGGTGATCAGTTTCCATGAGACGGCCGGCGGGCCGGCCGTTTTCCGGCTGGACGAACATATGGATAGGCTTTTCAAAAGCGCACGTTTCCTCGAAATGGAGATTCCGACATCCAGACAGGCGCTTTCCGAAACAGTGTTTGAGGCGGTTCGGAAAAATGAACTTTCAAGTGGTGCGATCAAGGTGATGTGCTATTACCCCCAGTGCGCATTCGATATTCTCC
This sequence comes from Desulfobacteraceae bacterium, assembly GCA_011048855.1. Next base: position 2,549 of record DSCZ01000029.1, read on the forward strand.
CGCCGGCCGGTGATTTATCTACGGCGGTGTTCGTCATGGATCCTGCTCTGGATCTGGGCGCAGCGCCGCCGGACTATGAAAGCGGGGTCAGTCTCTGCCTGAGTGGCTGGCGGAAGCTGGATCCTGCTTCAGTTCCAACGGAGGCAAAGGCTGCGGGCAATTATTTGAACGGAATGATGGCGGCGCTTGAGGCTGTTCGACGTGGTTACGACCGGGCCGTGATGAAGGACCGGGACGGAGCGATCGCGGAGAGTGGGACCTCGTCGGTGTTCATTGTCAAGGATGGCACCTTGCTTACTCCGTCTCCGGGAAATATATTGAGGAGTATAACGCGAAAATCGGTTATCCCGATCGCCGAGGCCTGCGGCATTGAAATGGTGGAAGCCCGGATCAGCACACAGGTATGTCTGGAGGCCGACGAAATGTTCATGTCCAGCACGACCGCCAAGGTTCTTCCTGTAACCCGGTTCGAAGACCGGGGTCTGCCGGGGCCAAGAGGACGGGTCACGACCAGGCTCTGGGACCGTTTCCGTTCGATTCTTTCCGGGGATGACCCGGAATTTTCCGGATGGCTTTTTCCGGTTCGTTGAAACGCGTGGCCTGCTGTTATATTGACCGCAGAGAAAAGGCCGGCTGCCTGTTTTAAACTGCTTCGGTGACGTCATAGACGGTCGAATCGACTCCTATTTCGGCGTCGATGCCGGCCTCGAGCGCCGCGCGGCTTAACCTTGCCAGTTCGGCTTGACTTCGGTACCGGGGGCTCAGGTGAACAATCACCGTTCGCCTGACACCGGCCCTTCCGGCGATCCTGCATGCCTCCGAAACCGTCATATGACCGCTCCGCTCGGCTTCGATCGTTTCATCCGGGTGGAAGGTTCCCTCCATAAAGGCTATGTCCGCTTTATTCAACAGGGGGTAAAGGTTTCTACACCGGCGCGTGTCCGTTGTAAACGCGAAAACTTTTCCGGGCCGGGGCGACCCCAGTACCTGGGAAGGCACAACCGTTGTACCGTCTTCCAGGGTGATGCTTCCGCCCCGTTGTAACTCGGCCCGAAGAGGTCCTCGTGGAACCTTCAGTTTTTCAGCAGCAGCCGTATTGAATTTCCCGGGGCGGGGATGTTCCTCCAGGCGGTAACCCAGGCAAAATATCCTGTGATCAAGCGGAAGCCAGCGAATACCGAGTGTTTCATCCTCCCAGGCTGTTTCGCTTTGTTCGTTCCATTCGTGGTAAAGCACTTCAAATTTGGGGGTATGGTTCATTGAATAAAGGGTTTCCGAGACGTATTTTTTGATTCCCGGAGGTCCGATTATCGTGATGGGTCCCGGATCCGGGTCCTGGGCCCTCAGCATCAGGAGCCCTGGGATTCCCAGGCAATGGTCGCCGTGCATGTGGCTCACCGCCAGTACTTTTAAACGTCCGGCCGCCAGCTTGGCGTTCCTTAAGGCCACCTGGGCACATTCACCCGCATCAAAAAGATAGACATCCCCCTCGAGGCGGACCGCGACCGAAGTCAGGAAACGTTCCGGCAGCGGCAGATGCCCTCCGGAACCAAGCAGTATGCATTTCATTTTACACCCGTGGTTAAAGTTCGATGTTCAGAACGTTAAATAGTGCCCGTCCGGCATTTCCAGATGGAAACTAAATAGTGTTCATCCGGAAATGCCGGATGGACACAGCGAAGTTTCCAGATCGGAAATGAGGCATTTTGTCCAAGATCAAGAAAATCAAGGGGTTGTGCGGAGACGTACTGGAGTACGTCGCACAAGCAAGCCC
>DSCZ01000037.1 GCA_011048855.1 Desulfobacteraceae bacterium
GGCCCGTCCCGCTTTTTCGGCGGCCGACATGGAAGCGCGCAGGTGGCTGGTCGGCCGCATGGAGGAAGCAGGCCTCGACGCATCGATCGACGGTGTCGGCAATGTTATCGGATATTCGCAAAATCCCGGACCAGCCTTGCTGCTGGGCTCGCATACCGACTCCCAGCCCACGGGAGGTTGGCTGAACGGAGCACTGGGGGTGGTCTACGGCTTGGAGGCGGTGCGTACCATGGGAGCCGACCCTGAAACCTCTTCTTTGTCATTGGATGTCGTTTCCTGCAGTGACGAGGAGGGGGCCTTTATGGGAACCATGGGTAGCAAGTCCTTCTGCGGAAAGCTGAATCATCGTGATATGGAGAGGGCACGGAATCTGCGAACAGGCCAGTCCCTTCTGGAAGCCATCGCAGAAACTGGGCTCGAAAATCTCCCACTTGCCCGGCTGGATCCTTCCCGCCATGTTGCCTACCTGGAAGCTCACATAGAGCAAGGGCCCTACCTGGAGGCCGATAAAAAACTGTTGGGTGTGGTAACGGCCATTGTCGGTATCCGCACCTTCACCATAAGGTTTTCAGGGGAACAAAATCATGCACCCGGGGCGTGGAATGCTATACCGAGCGGCGCGGGCCACGACGCCCAGGTCCTGGCCCGCCATATCCCCTCGGGCATGCTTTTCATCCCCAGCATCGGCGGAATCAGCCACGACATCGCCGAGGACACATCCGAGGAAGACACAATCAGAGGCTGCCGGGCCTTTGTAGAGGCAACCCGAGGTGTATTGGAGGCGATTCATTGAAGATCAAATCGAAGTTTCTGATTCTCACTGTTTTTTAGGGCAGGGTGAAAATTCGAGCAGTTTCAGTCGCTGTATCAGGTTGCTACCTGACACCCGAAATTGAGGAAAGCAGGGGATATCACATACGGATTTTCGCATGGCACATATGCTAGCTTGGCTGTGCCTGAGAAAAATTCGTCATCCACACTGTACGATATCCCGGAAGCCGCAGCCGTTGTATATACCCTTGAAGAGAATCTGATCGTGGACAGCTACATTATAAGTCTGGAGCCACCTCAAGAGGTTTAGGTGTTCCCAGGTGCTCACGCGGAAACTTCGACGATCCGCCCGACCTCGGGCACGCCCGAATCCCCGCTGAAAACATGTATGTTCCGGACCCACTCGATGGATTCCCGGGGGAAATCCTCCCGGAAATGGGCGCCCCTGCTCTCGGTCCTCGCAACCGCCGACGCGATGATCGACCGCGCGGTCAACGCGGCTGCACGAAGTTGCCATGAACCGGGATGGACCAACGGATTCCAGGAACCAGGCTCAGAAAATAGGTCCAGGATTCCATCCACGGCTGAAAGGGCCTCTTTGAGGGACGCACCGCTCCTGATAATCCCCGCATTTTTCCACAGGATTTCTCCAAGAACCCGCAAGCCGGCGGGAGGCCTTCCGCCTCCGGCCCCACCCGGTGAAAAAATTTTTCGAAAAACCCTATCCGCGGCGCTCTCAAAGGAGGATCCGGCCACGAAAGGAGGTGCATCGCCCAGCACGGCCCTGCCGCAGCGGATGCCGAAGACCACCGCCTCGGAAAGCGCGTTCCCGCCAAGCCGGTTTGCGCCGTGGGTGCCTCCCGCCGTCTCTCCCACCACGTAAAGCCCCTTGACAGAGGTCCTGCCGTACGAGTCAATTTCGACCCCGCCCATGGTAAAATGAGCGGCCGGCCTGATCTTCACGGGCTTCCTCCTGAAATCCAGGATCCTTTCAAACCGACGGAGTAAACTTTCCGAAAGTCTTACCTCCTCCGCCCGCACATCCCTCATGTCCATCAGGATCGCGCCGTCTACCCCGTTTCCATTCCTTATTTCCTCTAAAAGTGCCCGCGAGAACCGATCGCGCATCATCAACGCGATGGGCCGGGAGAAAAGGCCGTATTTCTCCTTCAGATCCTCCCCCAGTCGATTGGTAATCCGCGCGGGATCCGCGAACGCGGCAGGGAGGAGCACACGCTCACTCCCGCAGTCAGCCCGTATCAACGGGTAGAACTGGACGAACTCCATATCCACGAGTTCAAGCCCGCCATCCAGGGCCAACGCATAACCTTCCCCACAAGATCCTGGAGCGTTGTCATTGAACCGGAAAATTCCGGCACCTCCGCCGGCGGCGAGAACGACCGAGGATGCGCGGAACGCAACCGTGGCGTTGGTCCGTCTGAAGAACCCGACCGCCCCGCAGCATACTCCCTGGTGGACGAGCAGGCTCGTGATCACGACGCCGTCCAGGAAACGGACCCCGGAGTGCACACACATTCGGACGAGAGGGGGCGTCAGTTTCGGTCCCCCCACGAAGGAATCTCCCCGGATGAAAAAACCCCTCTCCTGATACTCGCCGGGTACGCCGGACGCCACCAGGGCAGCCACGGCTACGGATGCATCCTGCACCAAGGCGTCCACGAGCCTTCGGTCGTTCACCATCTTTCCGCCTTCAAGCGTATCGGACCGGTGAACTTCCACGGGGTATGCATCCGTGGAACAACGAAAGCCCGCCCCGGCCAGCACCGTGTTGCAGGCCTTGCCGGGGCGGCCCTTGGACACTGCTACGACCCTTTTACCGCCGGACGCGGCCCCGGCCACCGTCATGAGGCCGGCGGCGCCGCTTCCGATAACCAGCACATCAGTTTCCACGATTTCGTCATACGTCTTCATATCTCTCCCTATAATTCCCCGCCCGGGCGGAAGCAGTTCATTGGGTTCCGTAATCGCCGTTCCGGCTCACCAATCCACCGACAGGAGGGGAAAAGGTTGAACATACGGCACGGCTTGACCCGGCGCCGGGCTTTAAAACCCATCTTCCGGGGTACTTTCTGTACCCAAAAAAAAGCCTTATACTCTCATTTATACCCCCAAATGCGAACGCCTGAAGGTGTTGGGGGGGCAAAGATGCGACCTTCTACCCAGACCATTTCTATGGGGAGAGAGGCCGGATTGTTTTTTTGAATAAAGCACAAATGCTTGAACCGGTAAAGGCTTTGATTACTATCGGACCACACAAATGGATTCAACCTCGGTTATGCTTGACAATGGATCTCTCAATTCAGTGCCTTAACTCAGCGAATCCGACAGGCCGCATCCTTTCGTACCCACTGCTCACCAATAGGGCTTAACCATGGTCGATGCAGTCATGAAAAAACCTCGCAGCTCTCAACAAAATGCTCATGCTCCATTCGGGCTCAACCCGGCGCTGATGAGACAGCGTTTGATTCCGCAATCCAAAAATGGTGTCCCTCACAATGGGTGGATTTCAAAGAGAATTTCGGGAGATTGTGGAATTCAAAAATATGAGTGTTTGTACAATGTAGCGATTTGCCAGGATGCAGGAGGAATCCTTCAACACTTGAGATCTACAGCCTGTACTCAACTGCTGGCGCATCAATGAGATTGTGCATGGGAAAAGATCCATTACCGCGGATACCGCCCTCCGGCTTGGTCGGTTTTTCGGTATGTCACCCCAGTTCTGGTTAAATCTTCAAACTCGATACGATCCTGAGATGACCGAGGATTTTTTGGCGAACAGGCTTGACGATGAGGTGCATGCTCTTCACGCTCAGACAGGCTAAAATCTGAAGAAGTCATAACAGACAAAGGATTAGTAACCGAGTTGGAGGAACGATCATGGCAACAGCAGTAAGAATATCTGAAGAGCTTGTAAGTGAAGCAAGACGGTTCGGGAGAATTGACCGCAGATCTCTTGCAGGACAAATTGAACACTGGGCTCGTTTGGGTAAATGTGCCGAAGAGAATACTGATTTACTCATTTAAAACCTTATCACCAATAGATTTCGAAAATCTTGCCAGGGATCTGCTTCAGTCAGAACTCTCAATTCGCCTAGAAAGTTTCAAGGCAGGTCGAGATGAAGGAATTGATCTAAGATACACAACCACAAAGAATAGATCGTTTATAGTCAAAGCTAAACACTATGCCGGGACAGGTTTTTCTGGCCTTTTGTCACATCTGAAACAAAAAGAAAAATCTAAAATTGAGAAACTAAATCCGGATCGATACCTGCTTGTAACATCCGTAGACCTTTCCCCAGCAAATAAGGATGATATTCGTCAGGCGTTATTTCCACACATCAAGGCTCCTAAAGATATTTACGGCAAAGAAGATCTTAATAATAATTCCTTCTATAGGGGCGTCCTTTCGATGGAAGCAGGATTTCTGTTGCTGGAACTCCGATATAAGGATTGTTCGAAGCATTTTGTTGGCGTTGTGTTTTCCGGGCGGTAGCCCGGCCGAGTTGAGCTATGATTTCGGGCAGTAC
>DSCZ01000585.1 GCA_011048855.1 Desulfobacteraceae bacterium
ATTCAACGGTTCTATACGCTTCGGAGTTGATAGAAAAAGAAATCAAAACCGATCCCAAAGTACGCCATCAGATAGAATTCCTCGGCGACCAGATATCGCGGATGAAATTTTAGACTTCCGTTTCGCGCGTATCATCTTCTACATAGAAATCGTGCAGAAATTCCTCTTCGCGGGGCGAGAGATTGAACTGTGAAGATGCCTTCACGATCAAGTTCTCGATTTTCTTGCTCTCGTCGTTGATCCGCTCATCGGAAATCCACCGAACCGCTTTTCGCACTTTTTGGCCTTTTGGTAAAACATCTGCCATAGATTAATCCTCCCAACAACCATCGCTTCAATAACACCCCCGCCCCCTTCAACGAAAACCCCGGAACAGGGTCTAAACCGCAGGTGCGTCGACCGCTGTGCGCCTAAATCGAGATGTGCTGGAATTCATTTTCTTCTTTCAAATCCCGCGCCATCAAATCCCTCACCGCGTCCTTCGGCGGTTTTCGCTCATATAAAACCTCGTAGACCTCACGGGTGATCGGCATATCCACGCCTCTTTTCAAAGCCAGCATGTGGGCTGATCTGCAGGTTTTTACTCCCTCCGCCACCATTTTCATTGGACCTAGAATTTCATCGATGTTTTTCCCCTGTCCAATTTTCACACCAACCGAGCGGTTTCTGCTCAAATCACCGGTGCAAGTGAGAACAAGATCCCCCAAACCCGCGAGGCCTGAAAAGGTCAATGGATTTGCGCCCATGGCGACACCCAGCCTCGCAATCTCAGCGAGCCCTCTGGTGATCAGAGCCGCCCTTGCGTTGTATCCAAAAGCCAGCCCGTCGCAAATCCCGGCCGATATTGCAATCACGTTTTTCAACGCTCCACCAAGTTGTACCCCCAGCAAATCGTCACTCAGGTACACCCTGAAGCTCCCGGTTGAAAACAGACTCTGAAGCATCCGGCCTTTTTCAGTGTCGAGGCTTGCTACGGTTACCGCAGCCGGCAGCGAGGCGGATACCTCTTTTGCGAAGCTCGGTCCGCTGATACATGTAAAACCCGCTTCATAATCCTTACCCAGAACTTCGCCCGCCACCTCGGACATAACCATGAGTGTATCATTCTCGATTCCCTTCGTCGCGCTTACGAGAACAACCTCCCTATTCAAATGAGGCTTCATCGCTGCAAGCACCTCTCTCAGTACGTGGGAAGGTGCCACCGTCACCACCACTTTTTTCCCGTCCAACGCATCCTCAAACCGCTGAACAGGCCTCAAACGTTCATCCAGAGATACTCCCGGCAGAAAAATTTCATTTACACGCTTCCGGGTGATCTGGTCGAAAACTTCTTTTTCACGGACCCACAAATCCACCTGAAATCCTTTTTGTGCCAGCAGGTTCGCCAGCGTTGTGCCCCAACTGCCGGCTCCAACCACGGCGATCCCAGATATATCTTCAATATTCAACGACTTAATCCTCCTACTCTTCCTCTTCCATCAGCCTCGCGACCCCGACAACTTTCTCTCCTTCGGCTAGTCCTATCAATTTGACGCCTTGAGTATTCCGGCTTATCACCGAAATATCAGCGACCCGCAAACGAATGATTTTTCCGTCCCCGGTAATTATCATGATTTGATCCTGATCCGTTGCCTGCAATGTTGAAACAACCGCTCCATTTCTCTCAGAGGTTTTGATTGTCAAAACTCCCTTCCCACCACGGCTCTGCTGCCTGTACTGTTCGGTCAGAGTCCTCTTTCCAAATCCATTCTCGGTGACTGTGACTATCGTGGCCCCCTCATCCAGCACTTCCATGCTTACGACCTCATCACCCTCTTCCAGCCGGATTCCAATGTTCCCTGCAGCAAGGCGCCCCATACTCCGTATCTCGCTCTCGTGAAAGCGAATGGATTTCCCGAATCGTGTGCTCAAGAACACATCCTGGTCCCCGCTTGTGACACGGGCCGCGATTAATTCGTTTCCTTCCCGGATGGTTATGGCAATGATGCCGTTCGCCCTGGGATGACTGAAAAATGCAAGTTCGGTCTTTTTTACAATTCCTTCTTTTGTCGCCATCACAACGTATTTACCGTCATCAAAGGAACGCACCGGCAGGGTGGTCGCCACCCGCTCCCCTTTCTGCATCTGAAGAAGATTCACGATAGCCTTGCCCCTTGAAACCCTGCTGCCTTCGGGAACCTCGTGCACTTTCTTCCAGTAAATCCTCCCTTGATTGGTAAAAAACAACAGGTAGTCGTGGGAAGCTGCCACGAAAAGCAATTCGACGAAATCCTCCGCTTTCGTCTTTACTCCGGTCAAGCCCTTCCCCCCACGGCGCTGTGCTCGATAAAGACTTATGGGATTTCTCTTAATATAACCGTCGTGGCTTATCGTGACCACCATATCTTCATTAGCGATCAAGTCTTCTATATCGATGTCGTCCTGATCAGCGATTATTTCCGTTCTTCGCTCGTCACCATACCTGGAAATATTCTCCATCATCTCATCCTTAATTAGTTGCAGAAGAAGCGATGGAGATTCAAGAATAGCCCTAAATCGTTCTATATTCTTTATGAGTTCCTGGTATTCCGAGTTGATTTTTTGCCTTTCGAGCCCCGTTAACCGCTGTAGTTTCATATCGAGAATCGCCTGAGCCTGCACATCTGAAAACTCGAAATGATCGATCAATCGCTGTTTAGCCTCTTTCGGTTCAGTGGAAGATCGTATCAACTCGATGATCTCGTCGAGGAAATCCAGCGCTTTTCTGAGCCCCTCCAGGATGTGAGCGCGTTGCTCGGCCCGCTGGAGGTCAAATTCCGTTCGCCTGATTATAACCTCCTTCCTATGGCCGATAAAATGCTGCAATATTTCTTTGAGGGTCAAAATCTGGGGTCTTCCATGGGCGATGGCAAGCATGATTATCCCCAGAGAGGTTTCCATCTGGGTGTACTTGTAGAGGCGGTTCAGGATAACCATTGCATTGGCATCCTTCCGGATGTCTACAGCTATTCTCATCCCGTCTCTATCCGATTCGTCCCGAATATCCGATATCCCCTCTATCTTCTTATCTTTAACGAGTTCTGCGATCTTTTCCAGAAGCTTTGCCTTGTTTACCTGGTACGGAATCTCCGAAACGATGATCCGCTCTCTACCCTGAGAGACAATTTCTACGAACGCCCTGGCGCGGATCTTAATGATTCCTCTCCCCGTTTCATAGGCTTCCCGGATTCCCTTTCTCCCCACAATAAAACCGGCGGTCGGGAAATCCGGCCCTTTCACTATCCGGAGCAGTTCATCCACCGAAATGCGTGGGTTTTCGATCAACGCAATAGCAGCGCCGCAGATCTCATTAATGTTGTGCGGAGGGATGTTCGTGGCCATTCCGACGGCGATCCCGGCCGATCCATTGATCAACAGGTTGGGAATCGTTGTCGGGAGAATGACCGGTTCATTTAAAGATTCATCATAGTTAGGTGCAAATTCAACGGTGTTTTTTTCGATATCGGAAAGGAACTCCTCGGCCACTTTCGTCATTCTGACTTCTGTATACCTCATCGCCGCCGGTGAATCGCCATCTACGGAGCCGAAATTTCCCTGACCGTCCACGAGAGGATAACGCATCGAAAAATCCTGGGCCAGCCGAACGATCGTGTCGTAAACGGCGGCGTCGCCGTGAGGATGATATTTTCCTATAACATCCCCGACAACCCGCGCCGATTTCTTGAACGGACGGTCATGAAAATTTTTGAGTTCATGCATGCTGAAAAGCACGCGTCTATGAACAGGTTTGAGGCCGTCACGCACATCGGGAAGAGCCCTTCCGACGATAACACTCATCGAATATTCCAAATAGCTCTTCTTCATTTCATGTTCAATATTAATTGTATCAATTGACAAATCTATTGCCATAGCAAATCCCCTATCTATACATCAAGCTCTGTTACTTCGAGAGCGTTGTTTTGAATGAATTCTCTACGTGGTTCAACTTTGTCTCCCATGAGAATAGTGAACATTTCATCCGCTTCAACCCAGTCTTCCACCTTCACTTTCAGCAGGCTTCTGAAAGCCGGGTCCATCGTCGTGGACCACAACTGGGCCGGGTTCATTTCTCCAAGGCCTTTATATCGCTGGATATTCAGCCCTTTCTTGCTTTTTTCGACAATCTGGGAGACAAGACTTTCGGGATCCTCTATCCACTTGCTTTCCGCACCATCACTGATAAGCCTCACGCCCGACTGCACCTTTAAAAAATCTTTTGATACTTTTATTAACTGTTTTATTTCTGGAGATGATATAAATTGCCAATCTAAATCAAACCCATCTAATC
>DSCZ01000131.1 GCA_011048855.1 Desulfobacteraceae bacterium
GAATTCCCTCGTCGATCGTTAAATAGATGTCGTGACGTTTGCGCCCGGTGTTATCCGGGCGGCTGACGGCGAAAATCCTGCGTCTGGCATCCCGCATCTGCAGCAAGGTTTCCCTGGGTCCGCGCAGATACCTGTCGTATTTTCTTTCGAGCCCTTCGAGACCCTGTCCGTCGCTTCCTGCAAAGCCGATCAGGTGTGCCCCCATTTCTTTTCCGGGAAAGAACCTCTTCGTCTCAGAAATCACCCCTATTCCATTGAGATTCAACGCTGCCACAAGTTCTGCGGTATGGGCCGGTAATTTTCTCTTGATCCAGACAAACCGGCCGCCGCCTTCAAGCGCTTTGCGGATATCCGTTTCCGGCTCTTCAAGGGTGCGGCCTAATTCCCGGGCGGTTTCGTCCACATCCTGAATATACAAGGGGTCGGCGTATATGGACTTGACATCAACGCTCACGGCTAATTCGTGGCCGTCACGGTCATAAATGGATCCTCTCGACGGAGGGAGTTGAACGACTCCTTCAATGCCGTTCGCCGCTATCTGCCTCAACCTGGGCCCTTCGATGATCTGCAGATGGAATGCACGGGCCAGCACTGCTCCGAACCCTATAAGCATGGAGCAGACTACGGCATAAACCCGTATGCGAATCCATTTTTTGCGGCTCACTTTCATGGCAGTACGACAATCTGGTCCCTGCTGGGCCACTTCATGCCGAGCTTCTCCAGGGCAATGCGCTCCAGCCGTTCTGAAGACTTTAAATAGGCCAGCTCCACTTTCAGTTGCTTATTTCTATTGAGCAGCTGTCTTTCCTCGCTTTTGAGCCGGCTGATGCTGTAGCCAAGTTGGGTCCCTTCGAAATTGGACCACACATAACCGATGCTGCAGGTCATAAAAATGATCACGGTCGCGACCACGATCAACATCTGCCTCGCGGTGAGTTTCATCCGCGCGGATTTGATTCGGGTGTTTCGCGGGCCGACGCCGGTTTCAACATTCCGTGATCCCTTCATGTTGGAAACGATATCTTTTCTGGTCATTTGAACACTCTCCGTGCAGCTCTGAGCACCGCGCTCCGTGCCCGCGGATTTGATTCGACTTCATCCGGCTGAGCTCTTATCCCCTTCCTTGTCAAACAGAGGAACAACGGTTTGAATCCACAAGCGCAGACAGGAAGATCCGGTGGACATTTACAGCCCCTTTCCCACGAGCTGAATGCCCTCTTAACCAGCCGGTCTTCAAGAGAATGGTAAGAAAGAATCAAGAGACGGCCGGAATCATTCAGCAAAGAAGGGACGAAATTCAAGAATTTTTCAAGATTTTCCAGCTCTTTGTTTACCGCTATCCTCAACGCTTGAAACGACTTTATCGCCGGGTGTCTGGCCTTGAAGCGCGAAGAAGGTGGGAAAACCGATGCTATCAATGATGACAGCTCAAGGGATGTTTCTATGGCCCGCTTCTCGCGCGCCCTGCAGATCGCCCTGGCAACCTGAACCGCTCTCCGTTCCTCCCCGTAATCACGCAGTATTTTTTCCAGGTCCTTGCAGGGCAAAGAATTGACCAGGTACCATGCCGTGATATCCAGAGAAGGGTCCATCCTCATATCCAGTGGCTCATCGGCGGTGACGCTGAATCCTCTGCCTGAAGAATCGAGCTGGTAGGAAGACATGCCCAGATCGAGCAGGATACCGTCCACGCGTTCAATTCCATAAGTCGAAAGGATGGCGGAAAGGTCCGAAAAATCTCCTTTGATCACACGGGCACGATCGCCGATGAAGGTGAGCCGTTCGGAGACCATTTCCACCGCGCATGGATCCCGATCAATCGATACAAGCCGACCGCCTTCACCTAAATTCCGGGCCATGAGCTCACTGTGTCCACCGCTGCCCGCCGTCGCGTCCACGAAAATACCGTCATCCTTCCATAGAAGGATGGAAACGACTTCACGGGCGAGTACGGGGACGTGGGGGTAATTCACGGCCGACCTCTAGAAGCTTATATTCAACAACGCCTCATTCGCTCCTGCAAACTCCTCCCGGGCGCGGGGGAACTCGTGTTCATCCCAGAGTTCCTTCTGCCATATTTCAAACCTTTTCAAACAACCGACGAGAACCACTTCTCCGTCCAGCCGCGCATGGTCCCTCAAATCGGCCGGAATAGTGATCCTCCCTTGTTTTAGTTGACATTCCACCGCCCCGGATATGAAATAGCGAATATAGGCATGGACCTTCGGATCAAAAAGGGGAAGACGGGCGGCCTGCTCTTCGATGATCTTCCAGTCATCTTTTTCGAAGGCCCATAGGCATCGGTCGTGATTAGTCACCACAATACTGTCGCCGCCGTTGTGCTCAAGTACTTCCTTGAACCTGGCGGGGATAGCCAATCGCCCCTTGGAATCAAGAGTATGTCGTGACCTCCCGTGGAACACCGGCACCCCCCATACCACTCTATACCTATTTATGACACTTTGTGGCACAAAATACCCACATCCCCCATCGATTGTCAAGAAAAAAACATCTCCTGGCTCCGGCGGAACAACAAGCGCGAGGTCATTTCCTTCCTGCCCTCCCTGGAGTCCCGGTTCCCGCACGGGCAGATTGAATTGTTTACCAGGTTCTGGTATCTTTCAGTGCTAATGGAGACCAATGATTATGGAAAGTCAAAATTTCCTTCTGACGGTTGAAAGTGACCAGCGCGACTTTGCAGACACCGACCTCGTGGAGGCTTTTAAAAACGGCTCCACCGATGCCATGGAGAGGATTGTTGAAATATACGCGCCGAGCGTGTTCACTTTCGGCCTCAAGATGTGCGGCCAGAAACAGGACGCCGAAGACATCGCACAGGAAACCTTTCTCAATGCCTTCAGGTATCTGGACCGATTCAGAGGCGAAACCAAACTCAAGAACTGGCTTTTCAAGATAGCTGCAAGGGCCTGCATGCGGAAACGGCGGAAAAAAAAGTGCGCTCCAGACCACGAACTTTCCCTTGAATCCTTCATCCGGAATGGAGAAGAAGTCGGCATCGATATTCCGGATCTGGCCGACGGCCCTGCCGACCACCTGCTCAAAGCGGAGCTCAGAGGGCACATTGACGAAGCGATCCAGGAACTTCCTCCAAAGTACCGAATTGTTTTTTCGTTGCGCGACCTGCAGGGTTTCAACACTGAAGAAACAGCCGAGATACTGGGGATTTCAATTCAATCCGTGAAAACCCGGCTCCACCGGGCCCGGCTCTTCATCAGGGAAAAAATTTCACACCACTACGGGCGGGGGGGCTTACAATGAGAAAGGAATGCCGCCCTTACTTCGCCCTGTTATCGGATTACCTGGACGGGGAATTGAATCCGGAAATCCGGCGGGACCTCGAAGCCCATCTCGAAAACTGCCCGGCATGCTCGCAGTGCCTCCGATCGTTGAAACGGAGCATTGAACTCTATCATGAGGCTTCGGGCCAGGAAGCACCCCCTGAAGTGGTTGCCAGGCTCAAGTCGGCGCTGAAGGAGTGTATGGAGCGTTCAGAGGAATAGGATTGTGGGCTTTTCTGGGAACGCTGAATGCATGGATAGAATATTGACAGCCCCAACCCGCTGCAGCTATTTTGGTTTTGGGCCTCAGTCTGAAAAAAAGAGAGCCACATCCTAACTTTATGGAGTCTGAATAATGACTTTAATGCTCTTCAACACGTTGACCCGTCAAAAAGAAATTTTCACACCCATCCATGGCGGGGAGGTCCGCATGTATTCATGCGGTCCAACCGTGTACAACCATGTGCATATAGGGAATCTGCGGGCCTACATTTTTGTTGATCAACTTCGCCGCTACCTTTCATACAAGGGCTACCGAATATTGCACGTGATGAACATCACCGACGTGGACGACAAGACTATCCGGGATGCCAAGGTCGCCGGTAAAACGCTGGAGGAATTCACCGACTTTTACCTGAAGGCATTTCTGGAAGATCTGAATGTCCTGAACATCGAACGCCCCGAGATCATGCCGCGGGCCACTGAAACGATTCCTGAAATGGTCTCGCTGGTCGCCGAGCTCAGGGACAGCGGCTTTGCCTACGAAAAAAACGGATCATGGTATTTCCGCATCGCTTCGTTTCCCGAATACGGCAGACTGGCGCGGTTGGATCTTCGTGAACTGCTCAGAAACGCCGACGGCCGACTTTCCGACAGCGATGAATACGATAAAGATGATGCGCGCGATTTCGCACTGTGGAAGGCAGCGACTGAAGAAGATTCCGACGTCTGCTGGAACACCGAACTGGGCAGGGGCAGGCCGGGATGGCACATCGAATGCAGCGC
>DSCZ01000308.1 GCA_011048855.1 Desulfobacteraceae bacterium
CATATCCACCCATGACAAGCCCGCCGACTTCTTCCTTGTAGTAGATCAAATTGTCCTTGTCCCTGATGGTCGGCAGGTCCGGAGGAATCCCTTCTATCGGCTCCGTGACCAGGTATTGATGCTGGAACGGAACCACCGGCACGTTGACACCGGCCGCCGCCCCGATTTCCCTCGCCCACATTCCGGCGGCATTCACCACTGTTTCGCATTTGACTGTTCCCGTTTCAGTGCGAACCGCCGTGACCCGCGACCGGTCGATATCAAAACCGGTCACCCGGGTTCCCGTCCTGAACTTTACGCCGCGGGCGGCCGCTCCTTTCGCGAGGGCCATCGTAAGGCCGCTGGGGTCCGCCTGGCCGTCTGAGGGCATAAACGCCGCTCCGACGACGCCCTCGATGTCAAGCAGCGGGAAAAGGTCCAGGGCTTCGCCGGGTGAAATCATGTGCATTTCGAGACCGAAGCTGCGGGCTGTCGTAGCACCCCGTTCGAGTTCACGCATCCGTGCGTCGGTGCATGCCAGGTGCAGGCAGCCGACCTGCTTCCACCCGGTCGTGAGACCCGTTTCGGCCTCCAGCGTGTCGTAGAGTTCAACACTGTACTTGAGCATTCGGGTCACATTCCTGTCGGATCTCAATTGCCCGACAAGCCCGGCCGCGTGCCAGGTGGAGCCGCTCGTGAGCTCCCCCTTGTCGATCACCATGACGTCGGTCGTCCCCGATTTCGCCAGATGATAAGCTATGCTGCAGCCGACGATTCCACCTCCGATTATAACCACCTGTGCTTGTTCGTTCATCCCTCTCCTTGTGAAATTGTTGTTTTGATCCGCGTTCAAGGCCGTTTGGTTTCGACCTCTCCAATAGCTGCATCGATGATATCCATCGCACGATCCAACTCGTCACGGGTAATGGTGAGAGCAGGGGTAAGCGTTATGATATTGCCCATGGTAAGCTTGAAGCTCAAACCGCGGTCAAGGCATGAATACATCACCTCTTCAGCTTCATCCACAGCCCTTTCACGGGATTTGCGGTCGCGAACCAGCTCGATTCCCAGGAATAGGCCCAACCCGCGGACATCACCTATCATGGGATGTGCCGTCATCATCCGGTTCATCCGTTCGAGGGCATAAAGTCCGAGTTCACGGGCATGCTGAGCCAGCCGATGGGTTTCCACGAATTCTATAGCAGCCAGAGCAGCGGCACTGGCCACAGGGCTTTTTTCATGTGTGTAGTGGCCCAGAGCACGGTCCGCCGCAACATCCAGCTCTTCGCGGGCAATGAGGGCGGCCAGCGGAAAGATGCCCCCACCGAGCCCCTTGCCGATGACGATCATGTCGGGGATGACATCAAAGTTCTCACACGTGAACATTCGCCCGGTTCTTCCCAGGGCATGGGGGATTTCATCGAAAATCAACAAGGCCCCATGGCGGTCGCAGGACTCCCGGATTATCCGCCAGTATTCCGGTTTGGGAATATAGGGCGTGCTCCTGATCGGTTCGGCGATAACGGCGGCGATGTCACCTTCTTTTTCAAGGATATAATCAACGTATCGGGCGCACAGCATGTCGCAGCCGCCTCGCTTGAAACATTCAAATGCGCAGTGATATTCATCCGGCGGAGGAACGTGTTCCGTGCCCGGCAACAGCGGCCCTATATCCTGGCGGAAAATTGCTTCACCGCCTATGGAAATCGTATCCAGAGTCGCTCCGTGAAAAGAATCCCACATCGAGATGGTTTTGAATCGGCCGGTGGCCACCCGGGCAAGTTTGACAGCCACCCCCATGGCTTCGGCGCCGCCGGGGCAAAGCAGGATCTTGTTCAGGTTTCCGGGTGCGATGTCGGCGAGTTTACGAGCCAGGTCCACAGCGGTTTTGTTTGTGTAGCGGCGCGTGCAAAAAGGAAGCTGCTTCATCTGTTCATTGATGGCATCAATAACGAAGGTGTTCCCAAATCCGATCTGATGGACGTTGTTTCCATGGAAATCCATGTAGCGCCGACCCTGAAGGTCTTCTATCCAAAGTCCGTCGCAGGAGCGCATTGCATTCAGACATGGAGTGGAAAGGGACTGCTTGAGAAAAAATTTTTCATCGTCTTTCAGAAGCTCGCGCGTGTCTTTGTCGAGATTGGCCTCCTGCCATTGCCTGCGGCGGGACGATAAATTTATGTCACCTTCCGACCTATGAAGTTTCTTCATGACATTTCGCCTCGAGCGTGGGATTGTTTTTTTAAACAACATTTTTCGCTAGCATCCTTTGTACCATCAAGTCAAATGTTCTTTTGTCATCGATTGAAGCACTTTTTTTCCCTTGATCTGAAGGATGCCTCCGGAAAAAACTCATGACAATCAGCCGCCTGTGTTTCCAGGGAAAATTGAAACAAATCCTGCTTAAGGTTTTTCTTAATGCCTTTTTTGCCGGCTCCAACCGAAAAAGTCCAAAACTGGAGGCCTTATATGAGAAAGGAACAGAATCTGGAAGCCTGCCGCCCCGAAGTTGAGCAGGGGGACATCAACACCAGCCCCGCAAGGGAGGAATACTGGAAGAGAAATCTTGCGGGTGAGGCCAGGATGTGGTTCGAGCAGGATGCGCGGTATTTTCTCCATCAAAGCCTTTCGAGCCCCGTCCTCAATGTCATCACAAAAGCGGAAGGCGCCTGGATCGAAGACCTCAACGGCAGACGCTATCTTGATATGCACGGCAATGGGGTTCACAACGCCGGTTTCAATCATCCGGAGATCATACGGGCCGTCAAGAATCAACTGGATGAGGGGTTGACGTTTTGCCCGCGGCGTTACACCAACATTCCCGCAGTCCGCCTCGCAAAAAAACTGGCGGAAATAACGCCGGGTGATTTGTGCCGATCTCTTTTTTGCCCGGGGGGGACGGATGCGGTTGAAATGGCACTCAAACTGGCAAGACTGGTGACGGGCCGTTACAAGACGATTTCATTCTGGGATTCTTTTCACGGTGCCGGCTTCGCTGCGGCCGGCGTCGGGGGGCAGGAACATTTCACAGGCGGTCTGGGGCCTCTCATCCCCGGGGCTTTCCACGTGGAGTTTCCCAATTATTATCGCAATCCCTGGGGGCTCACAAACGAGTCGGATGTGGACGCCGAATGCCTTCGACAGATCGAACTGGTTCTGCGTAGGGAACCGGACATTGCAGCTGTGATTGGAGAGCCTGTTGCGGCAAACCCGTTGATTCCCAGCAAAGGATATTGGCGGGGAGTGAAAAATCTGTGTGATCGATACGGTGCGTTGCTGATTTTCGATGAAATCATTGAAGGTTTGGGACGAACGGGAAAAATGTTTGCGAGCGAACATTAGGGTTTATTACTTCTCAAGCCCAGGCAGTGACCGAGATCCAGTGGTGGCACGCCATGGGCGGGCCTATCGGGGAAAAATTGAACTCGATCGCCGAAAATTTCAACAAAGCAAACCCTGACTACAAAATCGTGCCGGTGAACAAAGGGAATTATTCAGAGACCATGACTGCAGCCATAGCCGCTTTTCGCTCCGGAAGACCACCGCACATCGTCCAGGTTTTTGAAGTGGGGACGGCGACCATGATGGCCGCCAAAGGTGCCGTCAAGCCGGTTTATGAGTTGATGGCGGAAACCGGGGAACCTTTTGACCAGGATGCTTACCTGCCCAGCGTTATAGGGTATTATACGAGCGCCGATGGGAAACTGCTGTCGATGCCGTTCAACAGCTCCACTCCCATTATGTATTATAACAAGGATGCCTTCTGCAAGGCGGGCCTCGACCCGGAAAAACCCCCCAAAACGTGGCCGGAATTTGAAACTATGGCCAGAAAGCTTGTAGAAGCCGGTTATTCCGGGTTCACCACGGGATGGCAGTCCTGGGTGATGCTGGAGAACTTCGGGGCGTGGCATAATATACCTTTTGCTACAAAGCAGAACGGTTTCGCGGGGCTGGACACCGAGCTCATTTTTAATGATCCTCTTCGAATCCGGCACATCCGGAATATGGCTGAATGGCAGAAGGAGCATATTTTCGTTTATGCAGGTCGCGAATCCGACAGCGTGTCGACGTTTACCAGCGGAAAATGCGCCATCTATTTCAACTCCTCTGCGGCGCTGGCGGCCATACGCAGAGATTCTAAATTTGAATTCGGCACGGCTATGCTTCCTTATTATCCGGACGTCAAGGGAGCTCCCCAGGGTTCATCCGACTAAAGCGTACTTTGCCTGGTGAAGAGCCATGATTTTGAGTTTGAAAAATTCCTTATCTCGAAAGCCGTATGCTTGTCGTTTCATGGTTTTGATTTTGTTATTGGTACCCTC
>DSCZ01000501.1 GCA_011048855.1 Desulfobacteraceae bacterium
ATTGGAAATTGGAAAGGACTACTGATACAGGACTCACGGAGCCATCGGGACAGGGTAGTTTGCGCCACCCCCACTTCCTTACTCAAGAATCCAGCCGACAAAGCGTAAGCGTCAGACCAACCCACCTTTCAGCCGGTAAAACCTCATGATAATGCTGCTCCTGTAAGAAAGGGGAACTCCCCTGAACACTACAGGAGTGAATGTCATGAACAGCAAAGAACGAGAGGCGCACTGGCGGGCGGTCATTGAAAAATATTCAGGCAGCGGCCTTAGCGGAATCGCCTTTTGCCGTGAACACCACATTGATCTCAGTAGATTCTATTCGTGGCGCCGTAGATTCCAGCGCACTGATCAAAATCGAATGCCTAACGGCACATCTACGGGGTTCCTTGAGCTCGTCTCCTGTTCGAAGCAATCGGAAAGCGGCATCCGCATCCGCCTTGGTGAGGATTTGTCGATCGAGGTGGATCAAGGTTTCGACCCACTCACCCTTTGCGGGGTGATCGAGACACTCCGCCGCAATGGTAAACGATAGCCTTGTTTGCGCTGACCGCCGCCACCCGCATCTATTTATACCGTGCCCCCTGCGATATGCGAAAATCCTTCGACGGCCTGTGCGGATTGATCCGCTCAGAGCTTGGGGCTGACCCCTTGTCAGGTTCTCTTTTCGTTTTCTGCAATCGCCGCCGCAGCATGATCAAGTTCCTATATTGGGACCGTGACGGGTTCGCCATTTATGTCGAGATCAGCATAAATGGCGTTATGCCAAGTTTCAGATTATGCTGAGTAGGTTAACCTCATTCCGTATTTGGAAGCGCATAGAGCGTAATTTTTCTCTCGCAAACTCAGCATAATTCTGTTGTCTTTTCCTTTTAATCATCAACCCCGGAAAGGAGGAGACAACATGATGCAACATCCTTATTACACTCGGGTTTGGCTCCTAAATCGATACATCGAGGGGCCTCTTGCACCACATCTTAAGCCTTTTGCTTCCTTCATTGAACAACGCGGGTATCCCTACGAGAGCGGGCAGCGATATGTACGCGAGGTGGCGCGGCTGAACAGGTGGGCAGCCGACCGCGGAATCAGTGCAGAAGATTTCAATGAAGGGATAGTTCAAAAGTACCTACGATTCCGTTTCAAGGGCGTGGCCTCTAAAGTGAAAAGAGGTCCTTATAATTGTCTCATTGAGTATCTCCGCCAAGTCGGTGTTATCCAGGCTCCAACAAATCAACAATCACCTCTACATCAGTGTCTTGGTCATTATCAGGACCATTTAATGCACAATCAGGGGCTGCAGAAAGAAACGATTCGCCGATTGGTTCGAGTCGCCCACTGTTTCCTTTTCAGCCGGTTGGGCGATAGCACCCTGGAGTTGTCAAAAATATGCGCTCAAGACATCGTCCAACATCTTCTTGATCGTTCCCGGCGGTGTTGTCCTTCCGCCCTTGGATTAGAAACGTCCGCCCTTCGATCCTTCCTCCGGTTCCTGCAGTTTCGGGGAGACGTCTCTGCTTGTCTGGTTCAGAGCGTTCCAACGGTGCCCCATTGGCGTCAAAAAAGCGTACCTGGTTTTCTGAAACCAGAAGAAACCTCTAAGCTTATTAAGCACTGTAACACTCAAAGTCCGAAAGGGCAGCGAGATTTGGCGATTCTTTTGCTGCTCATTCGTCTGGGACTACGAGCCATAGAGGTCTGCCGCTTGACCCTTGACGACATTGATTGGCAGGGCGGATACCTCACGGTGAGGGGGAAAAATGGCAAGTACGACCGTCTTCCGCTCCTCGTTGATGTTGGCCAAGCTATTGCCGCCTATCTGCGTCACAGCCGTCCCCGGTGCTCGACCCGGCATGTTTTTGTGCGATCAGTGGCACCCTTTGAGGCCTTTTCGAGTTCATCCGCTGTCTGCCATGTCGTTCGCTGTGCTTTGGCCCAAGCATCATTGAATCCGGCCCGAAAAGGATCTCATTTGCTCCGCCATAGTCTCGCCACTCAGATGCTTCAACAGGGGGCTTCCTTGGTGGATATTGGACAGATCCTCCGGCATCAAAGGACCGATACCACGGCGATCTATGCAAAAGTCGCGATGCGTCAACTCCGACCAATAGCCCGGCCGTGGCCATCAGGAGGTATATCATGAGCCAACTGCAGAACTACCTGGAAGAGTATTTGTCTCTACGACAAGCCTTGGGCTACAAGCTTCGCACCTATAGCTCGTCTTTGAAGGATTTTGTACGGTTTGCCAAGGCAACAAACACAATGAGCATCACGACGGAGTTGGCTTTGACTTGGGCGATGAAACCTGCCACAGCGGATCCAAAGTGGTGGGCCTATAGATTGCGATTGGTTCACCATTTTGCACGGTTCGTACACGGTAGAGATCCTGAGACCCAAGTGCCTCCGTTGGACTTGCTCCCCTATTGTCAGCGCCGCAAACAACCCCATTTCTATTCCGAAGGCCAAATGAACCGAATCGTCGCAGCCGCAGAGACCTTACCATCCCACAATGGCCTAAGAGGCCTTACCTACTCCACACTGTTCATCCTCATTTGGGTCTCCGGTCTCCGCATCTCTGAGGCTCTCGGCCTTGACAGGGACGATGTCGATCCGATCAACGATTTGCTCACTATACATAACACAAAATTTAATAAATCACGTTTAGTTCCAGTCCAACCGTCCACCAGCCAAGCCCTGCAACATTATGCTCGCCGCCGGGACCAGATCTTCCCCAGACCGAAAGTCCCCGCCTTCTTTCTTACCGTTTTCGGCACACGCCCAACCGTTGCTGTCGCGGATATGACTTTCAGGAAACTTTGTTGTCAGATCGGCATTCGGAATCCAAGTCAGAAAAAGGGGCCTCGTATACACGATATCCGGCACACCTTCGCAGTGAGAACGCTGATTGATCTCTACAGAAACGATCATGATATCGATCAGGGGTTACATTCGTTGGCAGTCTATTTGGGTCATGCCGGGCCTTCCTCTACCTTTTGGTACCTCTCAGCAGTACCTGAGTTAATGGAACTGGTTCGTGATCGTCTGGACAGGAAAGGAGGTGTCTCGTGAAAGATCCTTTTCCAAAGTTGGCCCCCCTTGTCGAAGGTTTTTTCATTGAACGCTTGATGACACAAAGGCAAGTGAGCAACCAAACCGTTTCGGCATACCGCGATACTTTCCATCTATTGTTGCAGTACGCCCAGCAGAAACTTGGAAAAGCACCATCAATGATGTGCTTTAGTGATCTGAATGCCTCATTTGTTTGCGCCTTTCTCAACTACCTGGAACAAGATCGACACAACAGTACCCGGACCCGTAACCATCGGCTCGCGGCGATTCGTTCCTTTTTTCGTTATGCAGCGTATCGAGTTCCCCAGCTCTCAGGCCACATTCAACAAATCTTGGCTATCCCAACAAAACGTTGGCAAAAGTCTCTAATCAATTTTCTTACACTCGATGAGGTAGATGCCATTTTGGGAGCTATTAACAGAGATTCCTGGACAGGGCGACGGGACCACGCACTCCTTTCCCTGGCAGTTCACACAGGATTAAGGGTTTCGGAACTGATCCATTTACGCTGTAATGACGTTTCGCTAGGCGCAGGAGCTTTTGTTCGCTGCCATGGTAAAGGACGCAAAGAACGGTGCATGCCAATGGGTAAGGCACTTGTAAAAATTATCGAACAATGGCTCCGTGAACGGTCGGGGGACCCCTCTGATCCCCTGTTTCCCAACAGACGGGGAGAAAAACTCAGCCGGGACGGTATCCAGTACATTCTAAACAAATACGTAGCAATCGCACACAAAAGTTGCACATCACTTCTAAAGAAACGAGTCACGCCTCATGTGCTTCGCCACACAACGGCCGTTCATCTTTTTCAGGCAGGGGTGGATCTATCAACCATTGCTCTTTGGCTCGGGCATGAATCTCCTGAGAGCACCCAAGCCTATATCGATTCTGATCTGGCTCACAAACGAAGAATCCTGGGGAAAACAATCGCCATCAATGCCAAACCTTTGATCTTCCATCCAGGCGATGATCTGATGAAATTTTTGCAAGGGCTGTGAACGAAACGATTGCAAAATCTTGCGAGGATTATGCCGAGTAATTCTACTCCGATCGTTAGTCAAATCTGACAACGCCATCTTATCTCGGCATAATCTGAAACTTGGCATAACGCCATTTATGTCGAGATCAGCATAAATGGCGAACCCGTCACGGTCCCAATATAGGAACTTGATCATGCTGCGGCGGCGATTGCAGAAAACGAAAAGAGAACCTGACAAGGGGTCAGCCCCAAG
>DSCZ01000053.1 GCA_011048855.1 Desulfobacteraceae bacterium
CTTTGCACCGCTTCGGGTGCTCAGTCCCCAATCGCTTCGCTTTGGGTCCCCGGTTTCTTTGCACCGCTTCGGGTGCTCAGTCCCCAATCGCTTCGCTTTGGGTCCCCGGTTTCTTGATCTTGGACAAAATCCCTCATTTCCGATCTGTAAACTTCACTGTGCCATCCGGCATTTCCGGATGGGCACTAAGTAATATATACATCCTGCCGGCATCGTAAAAAGTCAAAACGACGATGTCCCGCGGCGTCGGGGCCGCTATCGGCATCGGTATCGGAAGTTGATCGAAGGCCTTTTCGACCCCGATACCGATCCCGACCCCGACGCCGATAAGACAAACATGCCACTTTTTACGAGGCCATCACATCTTGATATTTTTACAGCCGTCCATTTACTATAAAGCAGATTTGCGGTATTTTGGAATAGCCGAGTCAACTTTTTTCGATGCCGACGCCGAAAAAAAGCAAATCGCGTTTGAAAAGCGTCCCCACGGATTGAGGGTCGGGATGTCAATTGCGAAATCATCCTGGAGAGAAGGAGGCCGTAATGATCAAAGACAATGTGGCTGCGGTTTTGAAAGATCTGCCCCCGGGGGTTGTTCTCGTGGCCGCGGCCAAGACGCGGACACCTGAGGAAATTCTTGAAGTCGTCGAGGCCGGGGTGACCGTGGTCGGGCACAATTATGTCCAGGAGGCCGAGCGCGCGGCGGCGGCTGTCGGGCAGGCGGTAAAGTGGCACATGATAGGGCATTTGCAGAGTAACAAGGCAAAAAAGGCTGCTTCGATATTCGACATGGTGGAAACCGTGGATTCATTGAAGCTGGCGCGTGCGTTGAATAAAGCTTCCGGAGAAGCCGGTAAAATCATGGACGTGTTGATTGAGGTCAATATCGCCGAAGAAGAGCAGAAGGCGGGGGTGATGCCAGGCGATGTCATGTCCATTGCACGCGGAGTTGCGGAGTTTCCGAGTTTATCTCTTCGCGGATTGATGACCATGGGTCCGTTCGTCGGAGATCCTGAAATGCTGCGCCCTTATTTCCGCAGGGCCAGGGAGCTGTTCGAGGTCCTGGCCGGAGAAGCGCCGAACGGAGCGGTCATTGATTGTCTTTCAATGGGAATGTCCGATTCATACCGGGTAGCGGTGGAAGAGGGTGCGACGATGGTTCGGCTGGGCACGACATTGTTCGGTCCGAGACAATACCAGTGATGCCGGTGGGTTATGCTGCCAAAGAAGTCCGGAGGTTGATGGGCAGGGCGATTCACCAAAAGGAGATGATCCTGGACGGGGATCATGTTCTTGTTGCGGTATCCGGCGGAAAGGACAGCCTGAGCCTCCTCAGGCTTCTTTCCGAGAGATTGAAGCGTGTTCCGATAGATTACCGGATCACCGCGGTTCATGTGGACCCGGGTTTCGGCTCCGGTTCCGGCAGGGCGGTTGAGGAATATTTTAAGGAAAACGGGGTTGAATATCGAATCATCCACTCGGACATCGGTCCCAGGGCCCACAGCATGGAGAACCGGGAGAATCCCTGCTTTATGTGTTCAAGGCTACGCCGAAAGATCCTGTTTGAAACGGCTGCCGAACTTCGATGTTCCAAGGTCGCGATGGGGCATCACAAGGACGACATGATCGAAACGTTTTTTCTCAATCTTTTTTACGGCGCCTCTTTAAGTACGATGCTCCCTGTACAGGATTTTTTTGACGGTCGTATCACCTTGATCCGGCCGTTTTTCATGGTCGAGGAGGGTTTGATATCCCGTTACGCGCAGTCTATGAACCTGCCTGAAATCGATCTTGGCTGCCCCAGCGCGGGTTCATCGAAACGGGAGGAAATCAAGAAGATGCTCGCATCTTTTTACCGCAGCAACAGGAAAATAAGGGGGAATATTTTTCACGCACTCCATAATGTACGCACGGAATACCTCCCGTAACGGAGGAATATATCTGCTCCCGGTCGAATATTTCGTCCTTTTCCTTGACCTTCCATAATGTAGTTGCTAGTTTTCATTCAGCATTTCTGAAAGGAAACCAACTTCAATGAAAGGTTTGTGATGTTATGATTCTCAAAATGATGGAAGTCGGACCTCTAATGGTCAACTGCTATATTGTGGGCGATGAACAGGGTCGGGATGCCGCAGTGTTCGACCCGGGCGGTGATGTGGACCTTATACTGAAAACCCTTGCAAACGACGGTCTTACGGTCACTCATATTTTCAACACGCATGCCCACTGGGATCATGTGGGGGGTAATTCACGGCTCCACCAGGTTACCGGTGCCCCGATCGTCATCCACCGGGACGAGGCGCCGGCGCTGGGGAACGCACGGTCAAGGGCCTCTGAATTCGGAGCCTCGGCCGAAAATTCAGAGGCTGCTGTATTCGTCGCAGAGGGTGACGAGGTGTCCGTCGGAACGATCGTTTTCAAAGTTCTGGATCTTCGGGGGCATTCCCCGGCGGGTCTCGGGTTCGTGTTTGAAGGTACATTGGAGGAGAATGGAAATAAAGAAAGGCGCAAAGCCGTTATATGCGGCGATGCACTTTTCGCCGGAAGCATCGGGAGGACCGATTTCCCGGGGGGGGATCTTGATCTGCTGCTTACAAATATCCGCGAAAAAGTGTTCACCTTGCCGGATGACACTCTTGTGCTCCCGGGCCATGGACCCGTGTCGACCGTGGGCAGGGAAAAGAGATCGAATCCGTTTTTCAGATGATTTTATCTCTCACTTACAGGATCGGCCTGTAGAAGGGAAGGTCAACCTGAACAGGGTTCCTCCTGATTTAAGGCAATCTTCAATCCCTTTGCAATGAGGGCAGGCGCTTATGGAGCCTTCGCAGACATCCGAGCTGTCCGGAAGGTGGGGGCACCTGGTCGATTCCATGTGGATGTCGAAGCCATATCGTTCGGAAAAAACCTTGATCCTGAGAAGATCAGCCCCCTTCCCGCCGGCGTTGAAGTCGAAGGGGCGTTTACTGGAATAGTTCAGGGTATCCTGGGTCGTAAAAAAACCTTCAAATATATGAGGTTTGGCTTCATCCGGGATGCCTACTCCATAGTCCTTTACGATGAGCACGGCCCCGTCTTCAGGTTGGCGAACGACCTCGATTTCAATTCTCCCTTCATCCGGGGTGTTTTCCACAGCATTTTTTACGAGCCCGTCTATAATCTTTTTAAGCGGATCTTCCGGAATACATATTTCAACGGGGTCTTCCAGCATGGTCGCGATGTTCACGGAACGGTGCGTAAATTTGGGCGCAAGCGTTTCCAGCCTTTCCGCGGTGAATTCATTCAACCTGATTTTGTGAGGTCCATCCATAGGGGGCCCCAAAAGTTCTTTAAGACGCGTTTTCATGCGGTTCGCAAGATCGGGACTGCAGGCGTTTTCGTTGATGACGGCTTCCATCTCTTCAATGCAATGATCCAGGAGCAGCGCCGGAAGCTCCCGGATTTCGTAATGCTTATGCTGCATGATGTCGTCCACGGCGTACTGTATCTCCAGGATGCGCTCTACGTTGTTCCTGGCCCTCTCGAGTGTGCGCTTCCATGACTGATCGGGCATCGGCGAAAGTTTCCGCTCAAGTACATCCAGGCTCCCGGCCAGCACAGAGGCGGGTGTTTTGAGCTCGTGGCTCAAATGGTTTATTACTTTGTCCTTGGCCCTGTTAAGATCGCTTACTTCCCTGTATGCCTTTTTGATTTCCTCTGAAAACCGGGCGTTTTCAATTGAGAGGACGACCGTGGTGGCGATCATGCTCAGAAGTTCCACGTCAGTTTGATCGAAATCGCCGGTTTTCTTGTTTATGGCGGCGATCACTCCGATTGTTCTGTCGATGCTCCGGAGGGGCACCAGGAGCAGGTTGTAAGTATGGTATCCCAGTTTTCGGTCCCTTGCTTCGTGAATTTCGCGATCCGTGGAAAAATCTGAAACGATCAGCGGTTCGCCGGATTTCACCACCTTGCCGGCTATCAACTGGTCGAGCGGAAAACGGGTTTCTTTCACCCGTTTTCCTGTGGTGGTGTCGTCATATGCGACCCCGGGGAAATAGAGCTCTCCGGCCTCCTCATCAACCAGCGTCACCAGGGCGGCCTCGGTGCCGAGGAGCCGCTTGACCTCCGAGCTCACATAGTCGAGCAGTTCCTGAAGGTCCGGATACTCCGGCAGCGCCATACTGATCCGGAGCATAGCGTCGTTGCTGCGTGATATTCGCTTTTCCCTGGTGATATCCCTGAGGATCACCAGTTCGCCCGCCGCTTCTCCGTCGGCCTCGTAGAAGATGGCGGCCCGCAGCACCACGTCGAGC
>DSCZ01000238.1 GCA_011048855.1 Desulfobacteraceae bacterium
AAGCGGTGCAAAGAAAAACAAGGGCTTGCGCGGAGACGTACTGGAGTACGTCGCACAAGAAAGCCCGCAGTTTGACGTAGAGATTGGGCAAAAGGACCATTTCCGGATGGAAACTATCTACGGTCGTCCCCCTTCTCAGCTTCCTGTCGGCAGGTCTCGGTGATCCATTGGTTGATACTTTTGTTCTGCCTTTTCGCCTCGAGAAAAATGGCACAATGAAGTTCTGAAGGGATACGCAGAACAAAACGGCCGGAGAACGGCTTTTCCGGATCCTTGCCAATCTCACGGCAGGTTTCCAAATAATCGTCAATCGCTTCATGGAAATCCTTTTCCAATTCTGAAACCGAGGCCCCTTCAAAACCGACGACGTCCGTTATGCCAAGAACGCGGCCATGAAAGATCCGCTCTTCGGCATCAAAATGAACGTTTCCCGTATATCCTTTGTACTTAAGGGTGTTTTTCATCATGACCCACTCCTGCAATCTTCAAAAAGTCTCTGACAAGTTCGACGGCCTATTTCCCCAATTCCTTTCGGGGGTGGGGTTTATGCATATTAAGGATATGATTTCTCAATACAACGCGGACCCTTGAGCCTTTACCTTCCCGGATTTCGGCACCAAACGCCCCGAGCAACGATTGGACGTCGGGCCATGATATGTCGGCACGAGTAGGGCGTTCTAGGATTTTCTCAAGGCATTTCAACTGCTTCTTATTCATGGCTTTGAGATACTACTTTTGATATCATTGTTCAAATGGAAAGCTCTTCACCCACTTGACAGGAAAAAGGTAACGGCGCTTATATGTTTCAAGTCGACAAGATAGTTTCTAAGGATTTTGTCCAGAACCCGACAGATTACCCGGCCTTTCAATTTTGATGATGAACTTAACTTATGAACAATAAAGGATAGAAATCATGACTGAAGAAATAAAATCCATTCATGAATTTGACTTTGAATTAATCTGCGAATATTTTTCAAATCTGGAGAGGCAGGGGCCTGGGAGCCCTGAGGTCACGATCAAGGCGTTGAGCTTTGTGGACAATCTGACGGACGAATCACGCATCGCGGATATCGGGTGTGGGACCGGGGGGCAGACAAGGGTGCTGGCCCAGCATGCGCCGGGGCACATCACGGGGATCGATCTGTTTCCCACCTTTATCGATCTGTTTAACTCGAATGCCCAAAAATCGAATCTGCAAAATCGAGTGAACGGGATTGTCGCTTCCATGGACAACCTGCCTTTTCAACCCGAAGACCTGGATTTGATCTGGTCGGAAGGGTCGATCTACAACATCGGGTTTGAGCGAGGTTTGAAGGAATGGCGAACGTTTTTGAAAACCGATGGCTATCTTGCCGTTTCCGAAGCGTCGTGGTTCACGGAGCAGCGACCGGACGAAATCGACGCCTTCTGGAAGGACGCCTACCCGGAAATAGACACCATTTATAACAAGGTGGCCCAAATGCAGAAAGCCGGCTATGTGCCGATGGCCACGTTTATTCTGCCTGAGAATTGCTGGATTGAAAATTTTTATGAATTAGAGGTTCCGCTACGGGCTGAATTTTTGAAAAAACATGCCGGAAACAAGGCCGCCGAAGAACTTATAGCCAATCAGAAGCATGAGGCCGAATTGTATTATATGTACAAAAAATTCTATGGTTATGTTTTTTATATTGGAAGGAAACTTTGATGGCATGGGGGAGGGGGGCTGAGGTGGACATTCCGGTAGAAATTCATGTCAACGATCGGGCGCGGGAAAGCGAACCCCTGCCCGGCCTGGGAGTGCTCGATCAGAAAGCCTCCCGTACAGCCGTATCCTTTCACGCCACGATTCCCGGCTACCAACCCACACCGCTTGTGGACTTGGCCGGCCTGGCCCGGGTACGAAGAAATCCCGGCCCTGGTCATGGAAGGCTACACCACCCTGGTGGCCGAAGCCGCCTCGAGGATGGAGGGTGTGAGCCCCACGCACGTGATGGTTCAAGCGGGCGTGGGTTCTCTGGCATCCGGGATATTCGCCGCCGTTCAGGAACAATGGGGCGATGTCCGCCCGCATTTCACGGTGGTGGAGCCGGTCAATGCGGCGCCCTTCTTTCTCTCGGCTCGGTCCGGCGACAACCAGCCGAGGACTGCCGAAGGAGATCTTCAGACGATGCCATGAACGCTGTTTACAAGGAGACCCAGGACGAAAAATTCCACCCCCCCATGCTGCTCCAGCGAAAAGTGAAAATCGGGCATCTTGGAAGAAAAACCGGAATCGGCTGGTACAAATACGATGAGAACGGCAAGAAAATCGGACCGGCTGATTGAAAAATAAACACGTTAACTCACTAGTCGGAGGACGGAAATGATCGACGTGATCAAGGCCGATATCACCATGCTCAAGGTCGACGCCATTGTAAACGCCGCGAACCGTTCGCTGCTCGGCGGGGGAGGCGTCGATGGTGCGATTCACCGCGCAGCCGGACCGGAGCTTCTCGAAGCCTGCCGGAAACTGGGTGGATGCCCGACGGGGGAAGCCCGCATCACACCGGGCTTTCAACTACCCGCAAAATGGGTCGTTCACACGGTGGGTCCGGTGTGGAAGGGAGGCGGAAAGGGAGAGCCCGAGCTGCTCGAAGCCTGCTACCGCAGTTCCTTCGAGCTGGCCCTGCGCCACAACGTGGCGAGCATCGCCTTCCCCTCGATCAGCACCGGGGTTTACGGGTACCCTAAAAAATCCGCCGCGAAAATCGCACTGGGTGTCATGGCCGAGCACGAGCCGGATTTCGAGCGTATCATCGCCTGCTGCTTCAGTGACGAAGACCGTGCCCTTTACGAATCCATGCGCGGATGAACGGGACGGGGGGAAATCCTCTCACCACTCTACGATCTGGTAGGTAATCGAGGCGAGCGGAGCTTTCAGGTGGCCCAGGACCCGTTCGAGAAGCACTCCTTCCCGGCGCGGCAGATCGTAGCCGAAGCTCGCCTTGACAGCAAGCGTGGTGAACTGGACCGCATGCCGTCGACCTGCTCCGCGTTCACCGGTCCGTAAGGCGTTCCGTTGTCGCCCATGACCGGGTCCACCAGAACCAGCTGGTCCTCTTCGGCGAAGGAATCAATGAAATCCGCCACGATGCCGATCCGATGGGAAGAGCCCAGAAAGCCGCTGTAAAACGCATCGAAACGAAGCCCCATCGATCGCCAGTGATCCATGAGATCTTCCATATTCCCGGTCAGGTCCACGAGCCTGTATTTCTTGAACCCACCGGTGTGAGAGGACAGGACCGCGGTGGGCAACGGTCACACCTGGATCCCCATGGTCGAGAGGATCGGAATGATCACGGCAAGCGATGCCCGGCCTCCCGATCGACGGTCGGAAGGCCGTCTATATTTAAACTTTGCTCAAATACCCCGTTATGCCATCAATGAGAAGCTGCACCGAAAGGGCGACCAGAACCATCCCCATCAACCGCGCCACCGCCGTAAGCCCGCGCCGCGTAAAGAATTTGATCAGGAACGTCGATGAAAACAGCACGATGAATGTCGCAGACCAGGCTGTCAGGGCCGCACCCAAAAGGTTTAGCGTGCCCAGGTCACCTCCTGACGAAAACACCAGGAGCACCGCCAACAGAGAAGGACCTGCAATCAAGGGGATGGCAAGCGGAACCAGCAGCGGTTCCCCGTCGAGGTCGTTTTCCCCTGAAGGTTCCCGCCCGGAGAAAACCATCCTCAGCCCGATGATGAACAAAATGATTCCCCCCGCGATGGTCACCGACTCGGACCGGAGCCCCAAAAACCCCATGACGAAACGGCCGCAAAAAACGAACCCGATAATGACAGCCAGCGCCAGCAGAAGCTCCCGGGCCAAAACACGGCGCCGTCGTGTAGGTGGAACCCGCTCCAGGATGGTCAGGAAAGCCGGTATGTTTCCGAAAGGATCCATAATCAGGAACAACGTCACCGATATAGAGAGAATTTCCATGCCGCGCCATTCCTCCGTTCGAGCATCCCCAGCCATGTGAAGGAAGCTATCACGCACCGGAAAATCGGTCAATATGGATGCGTTCGTAAAAAGTTGGGTTATGCCGCTTCACGGCAATCTTGTTTTTCCGGGGGGTCGCGAGCGGGAGATCCCTCCTGTCAGGGAAGGGATGGAAGGATCCGACGCCTATTTTTGCCAATTTTTCCTTTCGGGGAAAGCGGCACTCCTTAACGCTTGAATGATGATGTGATAAAAAGAAACCATGTCGAGACTACTCAGAATCGGATATGCAGGTGCATGAAGATGCCGGTTTTAGAAAGCGTATAGATGAGC
>DSCZ01000564.1 GCA_011048855.1 Desulfobacteraceae bacterium
ATTTTAAAGAAGTGCCTCATGCGCTTTTTCGCAGGGCTGTTTCCGGGAATATAGCGGCGAATAAATTGACGCTGGGTATCCATCCGGAGGAAAAGATTTCCTTGAGCATTCAGACCAAGAATCCGGGGGCTGTGGTTTGCCTGCGATCGGTGGATATGGAATTCCATTACCATCAGGCTTATTCGGGTCCGACGCTCGAAGCCTATGAAAAGGTTCTCCTGGACTGCATGATCGGGGATCAGACTTTATTCTGGCGTCAGGACGGGGTGGAGCTTTGCTGGGGCTTTTTGACGCCGGTGCTGAAGGAATGCGAGACCTGCGGGGATCGGGCGCGGAGACTCATGTTCTATGAAGCCGGTTTGAGTTGTTGGAATAATTTATGTTCAAAATGCATCTCGTCATGAAAGAAACCTCAGAGGATATGGCAGGGGCCGCAGCGGATCTTTATGCGGCCGATTGTTTGCGGGTGACCGGGGAAGGACGGAATTTTACCGTGGCGCTTTCGGGGGGTAAAACCCCCATTGACTTTTTTGCCCTGTTGGCCGTGGATTCCCGGTTGTCGTCTTTCGCCTGGAAGAAAACGCATATATTCTGGGTTGATGAGCGCTGTGTTCCACCGGAGGATGCCGGCAGCAATTACGGAAATGCGAAGCGGGTACTGCTGGATCATGTGCCGCTCGATCCGGGCAACATTCACAGGATGCCGTCCGAGCTGCCCCCGGAGGAAGGCGCGTTTTTCTATGAGAGAGAGTTGAGAAAATTTTTCGATTGTGAAACAGGCGGGATTCCCCGCTTTGATTTGATTGTTTTGGGTGCAGGGGCGGACGGTCATGTGGCCTCTCTTTTCCCCGGCTACGAACTTTCGGCGGAGGGCGGGCCATTAGTGGTCCCGGTCAAAGGCGGGCAGCCGGATGTTTGGCGCCTTACATTGACATTGCCGGTGTTGAATTCGGCGGAACATGTTATAATTCTGATCTCTGGACACGAGAAGGCACCGGTTGTCCGGGCGTTGATGGGGAAATCGACCTGGGAGCCCCCGGCCCGTAGGATACGGCCCGAATCGGGGGCTCTTTATTTGGTTATCGACCGGGCTGCCGCCGAATTTGAAGGCAATGGTTCCACGGGACTTTCGGCCCGCAAGGAGGGCTTCCGTGAAAATTGAATCGGATGACCTGGTGATCGCCGGAGATATCGGAGGAACCAAGACCACTCTGGGGATTTTTTCGCCGGGTGGCAAAAGGCCCATCCAGCAAGTGGCCCACACCTATGAAAGCGGTGCTGCACCGGATCTGGAAACGCTTCTGGAAGAATTCCTCACCGAGCATCAGGGGCCGTTGCGTGCTGCCTGCTTCGGTATCGCAGGCCCGGTTGTAAACGGCAGGTGCAAAGCGACGAATCTTCCGTGGGAAGTCTCCGAATCCCGGATATCCAGGATGTTCGGCTGGCACAGGGTGAGGCTGGTGAACGATCTTGCCGCCACTGCGAGCGCGGTGACTTTATTGTCTGCCGGGGAACTGCATGTCCTGAACAAGGCCGGGTCTGCGGCCGAGGCTCCGGTCGCTGTCGTCGCCCCGGGAACAGGGCTTGGCATGGCTTTTTTGATCCCCTGCGGAAAGGACATGGTGCCGGTTTCCTCTGAAGGGGGACACATGGATTTTGCACCGGTGCTGGACGAACATTGCTCTTTGTGGCGGGAATTGAGAGATTGTTTCGGGCATGTGAGCATAGAAAGGGTGGTTTCGGGGCCAGGGCTGGTGGATCTCTACCGCTGGCTGCGAAAAGAAAGTGAGATCATGGAGCCCGAATGGCTGCGCAGCGAACTGTCTGCCGGGGATCCGGCCGAAGTTATTTCAACAACGGGTATGGAACGG
Source organism: Desulfobacteraceae bacterium (assembly GCA_011048855.1). The sequence continues at coordinate 1,872 of DSCZ01000564.1, forward strand.
CGCGATCCGGTCTGCACCGAAGCGATGCGTCATTTCGCGCGGATCCTGGGGGCGGTATGTGGAAATGCCGCCCTGATGCTTCTTGCCAGAGGGGGCTTGTACCTGGGAGGAGGAATTCCACCCAGGATATTGCCGTTTCTTGATAACGGTGGATTTATGGAAGCTTTCTGCGATAAAGGTAGATTTTCAGATCTTATGAAAGGCATTCCGGTCCTGGTGATCATGAATCCACGGGCAGCGCTTCTGGGTGCCGCCGGCGTTGCCCTGGGCATGCTCTCAAACAGTTGATATGTAAGGTGACAGGGGAAGAGGTTATGAAAAACGAGTGGGATATCAAGGAATGTTTCGGCAGGCAGGCTGAAGATATGCTTCGTGGCGAGATTCCATACAAGTGTCTCGAGTGCAGGGTGTTCGAAAGGTGCCACAAAATAACCGTGGCCGCATGTCTCCAGTCGATTTCGACCGATATCGGCCTGCTGATAGAAAACGGTCTTGCGACCAACAGCCTGATGGGGTTCGATGAACTTAACGATCTTGTTGACTCCGGCGCCAAAAAGAAGCATTGACGGCCGGGAGATTTTTTATTGTTTTATCCATATTAGAAGGGCTCGTGAAAATCCGGCTCATGCCGCTTCGCGGCAGCCTGTGAGCAAAGAACGTGATTAACGGCGTAGAGGTAAAATCGCGGAAACAATCCGCTCCCACGAAAAGCAGAATGTTGTACGAGGCCATCAATCTTTAGCAGCGGGAACTAAAGGTGCTCCCCGTTGAAGTGGCGCAAAACCGCTTCGAGCACCCCGCCTGCGATGGCGAGCGCCTTATCGGATATCGTGAAACAATGTTCGCGTATGCCTCTGGGGTCGACATCCCCCAGTTTCATCCCCTGCTCTACGTTTATACCGCCCCGGACCGCACCCCTGAGCACGCCGTCTATTGCGGTGGTAACGGGGGTTCCGTCAATCGTTCCTATTTCATCTCCGGTACGCACCGCCGCACCGATTTCCCTCGATGTCTTCCATTTTCCTGCCAGCGGCGCGTGAATCACCCTGTCCCGGGTGATTCCCATCACCGGGCCCGGGGTGCCGGTATCGGGTTCCGCCCTGCCGGATTCAATCACTCTACCGAGAAAATGCCCGCGATTGGTCTCGACCACGTAATGGACGTCTCGGCCGGCCGTGAAGCCTGGTCCCAGGCCGACCACGAGCGGGGCGTCGTTGATCGACGTTCCGAGGTTTCGTTTGGCCATGATTCCATCCACAAGCACCTGAGGCCGGATTGAGTGTTTTATCTCGCACTGCGGATCGACAAGGACCGGGATTTCACCTTCAGCCCATAAAACGGGGGCCTCGCCCGGGGAGTCGACAAGGGTTGCGGCAACCCCTTCAATCGTCACCCGGCCTTCAAAAACAGCCTCGCAGAACGAAACGGTACGCCTCACAGCCAGGGGGTGTTCGATTTCGGTGATCAAAACCTTGAAGCCGCACCTGTGAAGCCTCCAGGCGGTTCCCGAGGCGAGATCACCGCCTCCCCGCACGAGCACGGTAATATTTGATGGAACAACCATATTTATAACCTTAAAATTTTCCCATTGGGAATCGAACAAAGATATTTCAAGTGTATCAAACTTCTTTTCCGTCCGACACGCCGGATTGCAAGATTAACCTTTCTTTTATCGGTTCTTCATGGCATATACCGGGTACGGAGTCGGCGCATTTTGCCGGTATTTTCAGGAATGTTAAAACTTATGAGGACCCATAGCAAAGAAAAAAAGAAACAGTCCCATCCGTGGGTCGTCTTCAGCATCATTGCAGGATGCTATTTTTTTGTCTATTTTCACCGGGTATCCACCTCCGTGATCGCTCCCGACCTCCTGGAGGCGTTTCATACCAATGCCACCGCACTTGGATTCATGTCGTCCATGTATTTCTATTTCTATGCCTTGGAACAGCCGATGGTAGGCTATCTTTCGGACCGGCTGGGTCCGAGACGGGTAGTGGGGTACTGGACCATGCTGGCGGGAGCCGCCACAATTCTGTTCGGGTTGGCCCCTTCCGTCGGCTGGGCTTCGGTATGGCGGGCTTTGATCGGTTTTGGTGTGGGAGGAGTGTATGTGCCCGCACTGAAGGCTTTTTCCCAGTGGTTCAAGGCGAAGGACTTCTCCACCATGGCCGGGCTCCTTATGGCCGTTGGCAATCTGGGCGGCATTGTCGCAACGACTCCGCTGGCCTGGATGGCTGGGGCATGGGGTTGGCGAAGTCCGTTTTTTGCCATCGGGGCCGTCACATTCGGGCTGGGTGTCGCCGTCTTGATAATGATCAGTGATTTCAGGGCGGACAACACCGCTCCCGACGAAAAGCGAGGAGCTTCCCCGGCATCGCCCCCGGACAAGACACCGTCCGCTATCCGGATTCTCGTTTCC
>DSCZ01000166.1 GCA_011048855.1 Desulfobacteraceae bacterium
ACCTTACTGGTGCGCGCGGCAAGGGAGCTTACGTTAATGCCTGTGGAATTCAAGTTCCCGCTGAATAGAAGATTTCGGAGCAGTGCATGAAGGTTTTTTCCAGGTATTTGTTGAAGGAGTTCCTCGGGTTTCTCGCGATGTTCACCGGGGCGTTCACGGTGATCTTCCTGATGGTCGATTTCGTCCAGAAGGTGGATAATTTTATTGAATCGGGTGCCCCGGCATGGTCGATGGCGGCCTATTTCGGATACAAGATTCCGTTCATCGTGGTGCAAATGGTGCCGGTGGCAACGTTGCTTGCGGCGATTGTCATGTTCAGCATCATGGCGAGGCATAACGAAATAACCGCCATGAGGTCCTGCGGGATGAGTGCGCTTCAGATAGCCCGGCCGGTTGTTTACGGGTCGGTGACAGTGGCCGTTTTCGTGTTCGCGCTGTTCGAAATGGCGGTTCCTTACTTCAGCACGAAAAGCAACGGAATCTGGGACCTTTACGTCATGAGGCGGGGAGAGGTTCAATCATACGGGGAATACAACGTCTGGTACAAGGGGGACGACACCATTTACCGCATCGGATGGATCGATTCGGCGAGCGGAGAGATGAACGACTGCTCGTTTTATTTTTTCGATGATGATTTCAGCCTGCGGAGGTGTGTGGATGCTTCAAGGGTGTACTGGAGCGGGGAGAAGTGGATCGTTGAATCCGCACTGTCGCTGGCGGATGCCGAAGGCGGCGGTTACAGCCTCGAACGTATGGAATACGGGTACCTGGATATCCCGGAGAAGCCGGATGATTTTAAAAACGAGCCCCGGAAGCCCGAGGAGATGAACTACCGGGAACTGAAGAAATACGCGGGTAAGATCCGAGCCGAAGGCTATAATCCCACACCTTACCTGGTGGATATGCACATCAAGCCGGCATTCCCCTTTATTGTCGTCGTCCTCGCCGCGATGGGTCTTCCGATCGTGTTGAAGATCGGAAAACAGAGGACCGCGCTCGCGGTGTGCGCAGGAATAGGGTTGTGCTTCCTTTACCTGGTGGTTCTCGGGCTTTGCAGGTCCATGGGGATTTCAGGGATGCTTCCGCCGGTTGTGGCGGCATGGACTGCAAACGGAGTCTTCCTGCTGGGCTCCGTCTATGCACTGATGCGCGCGGAGTAGAAAAGCATGCGGTCTGGAAATGCGGAGAGAGCCGGGATGCCTTTTTCGACAAGCCGTTATTCCTTGATCATTGCGGCCATCATATTATCGGGCTGTGCTGTCAGGCTGGTGGCGTGCCTTAACGCCTGCATCGTTAATCCCGACGGTGTGGTTTACATCCACCAGGCCGGAGCTCTTTACCATGGCCGGTTAGACGCCTTATGGGCGCCCGGAATGTCTTATCTCTCAATCCAGCCGTTTTTCACGGCGGGTGCGTATTTTTTCATCGGAGACTGGCTGGTTTCAGCTACGGGGGTTTCGTGGTTTTTCGGCAGCGCCGTTCTCTTGCCGGTGTTTCTCCTTTTAAGGCGTTTTTTCGACAGGCCGGTCACTGCGCTCGGGCTTCTGCTTTTCGCAGTCATGCCGGTTTTCGTGGATATAAGCTGCATGGTCATCAAAGAGCCGGTGGCTGTTTTTTTCGCGGCCTTCGGGCTTCATTTTTTTCTGGGTCATATGGAGCAGGGGAGGCTGAAACTCCTTTTGTGGAGCGCTGTCTGCTTTTTGCTTGCATCTTGGGCCAGGATCGAATCCCTGATGTTTTTATTTGTTTCGATGGCGTTTCTTTTCGCTGCGCCGAGGAAGAAGTGGACCGGGTTTGCTGTTTTTTTGATCCCGGCGGTGGGGATCCTGGCGGCGGTCGCAGCCTTACACCCCCTGACCGGGATCGAGGCCGGGGAATTTTTGAGGTCCAGGAAAACGCTCTCTTTTTTCGGTGAAATGCTGATGCGGTACGACTCTCTGCGTTTTTCGCTCAAGGAGCTTGCGCTTTCGGAGGGAAGATCCACCCTCGGCCTTTATCTGGCCGAAACCCCGAACCTGTTGTGGTTCACCTCGCTGGGGGCGACGACCAAGTGCCTTGTGAAGGCCTTGTTTTACGCGCCGGCCCTGCTTTTCGTCGTGGGTCTGCCCAGGGCCTGCAGGCTTGCCGGAGCTGACAGGAGGGTGTTTTATCTTGCTGCGGCCGCGGTTGGAAGCCTGGTTGTGCTTTACTTCCACGAACTCACCCACTGGTATATTTTTCCACGCTACATGACCCTGCCGATTCTGTCGGCGATGTTCGTGCTGTGCTGTGGTGTCGGTTCGGTTGTTGATTTCTTTCACCGGCGTCTGAAGTTGCGCGAACCTATTATTGTCGGGCTGCTTGCCGTGTGTTTCGTCTTTATGACCCTTCCGAAGAACCTCAGGGAACGGGAATGCGACAAGGTTGTTTTCAGGGAAATCGGGGAGGCGGCGGCCGCTGAAAGCGGTGGTGGACCGGTGATGGTTTCCGCCTCGGCCCCGGCGCAGCGGTGGGTTTCGTTTTATGCGAACATCGAAAATCCGGCCCGGTTCGACGGCCGGATACTGGATAACCACTGGGAAAAGTTTCCGAAGAAAAAGGATCTCTTCATCTCTGAATTGCGCAAACGCGGTATAAACTATATATTGTGGAATGAACGGAGCTGGGGGGAACATCGTTTCCCGATCCGGGAAATTTTTGATTTTCCGGGGGTGAGAATTGTCGGTGAGTGGAGCCATCCGGACACCGGCGGAATGATCCTGTTGAAGCTGACGGATTGATTGTATCCGCGATCTCCTTATCCTGTGGGAGCGGATTGTATCCGCGAAATCCTTATTGCCTGAAGTTGCGGACAACAATCGCGCTTAAAAAGTGCTCCCACACTGCCGATCTGGATTTTGATTTTAATGTTCTGCAGGAGCGACGTCCCTGTCGCGATATCCTCCTGCCCGGTTAAATACCCCGTAGGGGTCAGCGCAGCGAATTTAACTGGGTTTTTCGGCGTCGGTATCGGCTGTTTTCCATGCAGTGCCTTCCGTTTCCGGCCGCACCGGGGAGCTTCGCTGCGGGAACTTATGTTTTGGAGAAATCATGATTGTACAAATATACGAGATTCAGGATGCTTATCAGGCGGAAAAATGTGTCGAGGCCGGGGTTGATCATATCGGCTCCGTGCTTCCGGTGGAGGGACCGCGGCGTTTGGAGTCGATACGGGATGTTTCCAGGCTGCTCGAGGGAACAGAGTTGAAACACAGCGTTATTCCGCTTTTTTCTATACTCGATGAGGTTTGCCGGGCGCTTGACTTTTACAGGCCGGCTTTCGTTCATTTCTGCGATGAATTGGCCGGAGAAGACGGAAAAATGTTTGACGCCGGGCGGTTTCTGGAATTTCAAGCGGCCGTTCGGGACAAATTTCCGGAAATCGGTATAATGCGCACCATACCAGTGCCCGAGCCTGACGGCCCGAAACTCGATTCGGCTGAAACAGCAAGAAAATTCCAGGATCTGAGTGATGTGATCCTTGTGGACACATGGATCCAGAAACCATCTGTAGCGGGTTTTATCGGTATCACGGGGAAAACAGCCGATAGAACTATTTCCCGCGGGGTGGTGGAGGCCGTCGACATTCCGGTGATACAGGCGGGTGGTTTGGGCGCCGACAACGTCTACGAAACGGCGGTGGAAGTGGCTCCGGCCGGCGTGGACAGCTGCACCGGAACGAACATCACCGGAGAGGATGGCAGCCCGGTGCGTTTCCAAAAAGATTTCCAAAAGGTGAAAGCATTCGTTCTTGAAGTCCGGCGGGCCGGTGTCGAGCTGCAGGACCGGCTGCAGAAAGAAAAGGAGCGGCTTTCGTCAGTCCGGTCGGAGCTGGAGGAGCTGGAAAACGCTCTTCCGGCCCACTCGGTGAAGCCGTCGCATATGTTGCGCATCGAGGAGCTCGAGGAGGAGGTCGTGGTGCTCGAATCGCTGGTTACGGTGCTCGGCCGCGCGGCGGCGCGGTCGTTGTAGCGGCGGTTCGGGACGTCACAGCCTTTGTTCGCCCGGGGTCTTAAACGTTTGTAGGAGCGAAGTCCCCGTCGCGGTATCCGCTTGCCCGGTTAAATACCCCGCAGGGGTCAGCGAAGCGAATTTAACTGGGCTGCCCGGTTAAATACCCCGCAGGGGTCAGCGAAGCGAATTTAACTGGTGTCCATCCGGAAATGCCGGATGGCACTAGTGAAGTTTCCAGATCGGAAATGAGGGATTTTGCCCAAGATCAAGGAAAACAAGGGCTTGCGCGGAGACGTACTGGAGTACGTCGCACAAGAA
>DSCZ01000631.1 GCA_011048855.1 Desulfobacteraceae bacterium
ATTCAGATACCAGGGTAGAAAGTCAGAGGAACCCCCGTCAGGGGCCGAGCCGTGCCGGGGTCCGGCCTGCCCGAATATGGCCAGATCACTTGCCACGGTAAGGTCGCAGGCCATCCCGATTTCCTGCCCTCCGGCAACCCTCATGCCATTGACCCGGCAAACCACAGGTTTTTTGCATGCAAGGATGGAATCCACCATGTGGTTGAAAAGCTCCATGTACTGCCCGTACTCATCGGGCCGCAGGCTGTAAAATTCGCTGTATTCCTTCGTATTCCCCCCTGTGCAGAAGGCATAGGGACCGGTGGCTGTAAACACAGTGGCCACAACGCTCCTGTCGAGAGACGAATTCTCGAATGCTGCGATTACTCCCTTGACCATCTCTGTGGTGTATGAATTGTACTGACGGGGATTGTTCAGTCGGATCCATGCTACGTTAAGACCCTCCACCACACTGCCTTCGGGGCTTGTGAGCGGGCGCTTCTCGTAAACCACGCATGGAGCGTCGGCGTCATTTCCCCAATGTACATCCGTGTGCAGCATGTGGTCTTTTTTTTCATTGTCCCTCGGCATCCATTCCAAAGTCATATCGTCCCTCCTTATAATGGAACATATTTTAGTTTACACAGCCATCCCAGTTCGAACCGTCGCAGGATACTTTCTGTAAATCCTGAACTCGTGTTACCATGGGACCTGTGCGTGTGCGCTACATTTTAGCTATTTTGCTAGATTCATGCCACTATCGATAAGCACCAATGCGTGCAATTTTAGGATTCTGTACGCAATTGTATCTCCAAGATGAATGAAAGAATTTTTCAATAGGAAAAATAGCTTTCAATGGAGCATTGCGTTTGTTCTAAGAAATCTTCGACTGGTTCCCTGAGCAATTTCCCGGGCCTGGGACAGCATATCCACACAAAAAAATGAAATGAATACGGAGCGATTTTTTCTGTTCCGCCCCAGAAAAGCGAACGCGGATTGACAACGTAATTTAAGACTGGTTATCATCCAAAGCAAGACAATGCTTCCTTTTTTAAAGCCATGGGCTCTTGAAGCCGTGACGATGCTTCACTGTCCCGGGATTACCGGTTTAAAACATTCATCTTATTACATGGAGAAAACCATGTCCAAAGATTCCTCGGCAAATGCAGACCTGGTGGAATACCTTAATCGGAATCAACTACTCATCCTAAATCTTTTAGATGAAGATCTAAGAAGATTGTACTATATATATGGAGAAAGACGTTCGTGTGGCAATTCCAAAATACTTGAAGAGGCACTGAACGCATTTATACGCTTCATGGAAACCGGAGACTTTAAGCCCGTTAAGGAACGGATTTCTTCTCTTTTTTCTTTGGAAACCATCGTCACCGTACCATTTTCCGAGTTGCAGCGTGCGCTCGGAAGCATTCGAAGAATTTTGACCAGTGTTCTTGCCGATCACTACTACGGTGATGGACTTGTAACCATGCAGGACCACCTTAACCATGCACTTGACAAAGTTCAAGGCTATGTGGGCGATGCGTTTGTGAAAGCCAGGGAGGCCAGACTATTAGCACAAGTCATGGTTCCGGAGGACAAGCTTCGAAAGGAATATATGGAACTTAAGGAATCCCTTAACAATTATCGAATTCTCTTCGATGAAATCAGTGACGGATGCTTCGTCAACCAGGACGGTCGCATTGTTTTCGCTAACAGGGCCTTCTGCGAAATGCACGGATATAATACGAAGGAAATATACGGCATGCCTTGCCAAGACTTGATCGCGGAAGACTCGCGGAAGAGAGTGATGGAACGTTTCTATTTACACCTCAAAGGTATCGTTCCTTTTGAAACCTACATCTATTGCAGACAGGACAAATGCGGAAACCGAATTCCCACCGAGAATAGAGTCACTCTCACCAGATACAAAGGAAAACCCGCGGTGCTAGGATTATGCACGGATATTTCCCAACGTATCAAAATGGAAGAGAAGATCAAACAAAAAGACCGCCTCGCGCTCATGGGCAGATTGACAACTTCTATCGCACACGAAATCAGGAACCCGCTGTCCGCGGTCAAAATGAACCTTCAGTTGCTTCTCAACGGCTCGGCTCTTTCCGGAAACGATCTGCGCCGTCTCCAGATAGCGCTGGAGCAGTCCGTCAGGCTCGAGGCCATAGTCAATCGCATGATGGATTTCGCGAAGCCCATAACCCTGGACTACAGTCTCGTCAATATTGATGCCTTGGTGGAGGAAGCAATCTCTCTGCTCAAGAGCAGGATTTCCGATACAGGGGTAAACATTACCCGATACAATTCCCCTGATTCCACTTCTCTTATGGCGGATTACGATCAAATACTCGAAGCGCTGATCAATATCATTTCCAATGCAATCGACGCAGTGGATGGAATGAACGGACGAGGGCACATCGACATTAAACCCCGGCTCCAGATAAAAAACCATGAATCTTTTCTGGTTCTGACAATCACAGACAACGGCAAAGGAATAGCCAAGGAATACGGCCAGGAAATCTTTGAGCCCTTTTTTACAAAAGGGAAGAAAGATGGAGTCGGCCTTGGGCTTTCGATAACGCGGAAAATTATAGAGGCACATCACGGTCGAATAAAAGTCAAAAGTCAAGAAAATTCCGGAACTACATTTGCTTTGTTCATTCCGGTGGAAATATCCCAGAAATCCGGAGAAAGTGTATGAAAGTCATCATCATTGACGACCAGAGTGCTATTCTCGAATCTTTGAGCATGTATTTTTCAGAAAAAAATTTTCACACCTTGACTTGCGAGTACGGGCTGGAGGGGTTGAGAAAAATCAAAGCTGAATCCCCTGATGTCGTAATCCTTGATATTCGCCTCCCGGATGCAGACGGACTTGATCTGCTCGAGAAGATCAAGAAGATTTCAAGCCAGACATTTGTAGTTATGATAACAGCCTTCCACGACATGGAAACTGCAATCGAGGCAATGAAGCGAGGCGCCTATGACTATATTCACAAACCCATCAATATCGATGAACTGGATGCAACTGTAACGAAGATCGAAGAGACGATTCGATTGATGAACCGTCTGTCTCTCTATGAAAACGACCAGAAGGTGCAATGGAAGCTTGATACCATTATCGGCACCAGTAAGCCGATGCAGCAAATCTTCAAACTTATCGGTCTTACCTGCAATAACAATGCAACGGTTTTAATCCAGGGTGAAAGCGGGACTGGAAAAGAGCTTGTAGCACGCGCGATTCATTACAGCGGCATTTACAGAGATGAGCCATTTGTGAGCGTTAACTGCAGTGCCCTTGTAGAAACACTGCTGGAAAGCGAACTCTTCGGTCATGAAAAGGGTGCTTTTACACACGCCCTTCACAGCAAGAGGGGAAAGTTCGAATTGGCTGGGCACGGCACCATTTTTCTTGATGAAATCGGCGAATTGCCGCTCAATACACAGGTAAAGATTCTGAGGTTCCTTCAGGAAAAAGATTTCGAGCGAGTCGGCGGCGAAAAAACTCTCAAGTCTGATGCCAGAATACTGGCGGCAACCAACCGTAATCTGGCAGACATGGTCAATCACGGCGCCTTCAGAGAGGATCTGTTCTTTCGACTCAAAGTCATCACTATCCATGTGCCGCCGCTCAGAGAAAGAGCATCCGATATTCCCCTTTTGGTGAAGTTTTTTCTTCATAAAATCACCAAAGAACTTCACAAGAAGCCGGTGCAGATTTCTCCCAAAGCATTGGAAAAAATCATGGCTTATGAGTGGCCGGGCAATGTGAGGGAATTGGAGAACGTTCTTACGAGGGCGATCGTTCTTTCAAGGGGAGAAGTCATTATGGATCACCATATCTCTACATTCAGCGACAATGCCGACTCTCAACAAGTTCATTCAGGGCCGCTTTCCTCCCTGCAGGAAGTTGAAAGAGAGCACATCATGAAAGTCCTCCAGTTGGTTAAAGGCCAGAAGGGAAAAGCATGTGAACTATTGGGCATATCAAGACCGACTCTTAGGAAAAAAATCGAGACTTATGAAATAGATATATAAACTAGGTCAGTTTTTTTGAAAACATATGTTTGTATCAGAGCTATTGGCCAAAAGAAGCTTTCAAGCATTGAAAGAAAATTTCACCTCTCCATTTCCCCCTGATTTTTTTCGTTGTTAAAACTGTTGCTCAAGTTTCACGGAAACCCCTCACGCCGCGATGCGCATCAGGGCCGCGGCGATAGAATTTATCAGGGATTTGTGTTGATGAGAGCAAATAGTACTAAAATCCTTGCTCATTACTGCCTCGG
>DSCZ01000632.1 GCA_011048855.1 Desulfobacteraceae bacterium
GTCCAGTATTGTGGATGCGCGCGGGCTTTCCTGCCCACAACCGGTTTTGATGACCATGAATGAGATCAAAAAAGGCGGCGAGGACGAAATCGTGGTTCTGGTGGACACCGAGACTTCCAGAGAAAATGTCAGCAGGGCCGCCGCGTCCAGGGGATGGGCCGTCGAAGGAATCGAAAGTGATGGTGATGGATTCCGGCTTACGATCGTCAAGAGCAAATGATGTTCCTCGCCAAACTGTTTAAGAAAAAGGACCCGCGCGACGACGGCGACGGCAGAGGCAAGACCGACAGGGGAATCCTTGTATTCGAAAATACCAGTGAGGTTATCCGTGCGGAGCGTATTCTCAAGGAATCAGGGTGGAAAGTCGAAGTCATGGGGCCGCCGCCGGAGATCCGCACCGGTTGCGACCTGGTGATAGAAATCCCGCTTGTCGAGAGGCTAAATATTCTGCGTTTGCTGGAGAAGGAGAAGATCGAGCCTCTGCAGTTCGTCCCGGTCACCGGCCCGCTTCTTAAACCCGTTGATCTTTTCCAGACGAAGAGGATAGGGAACTACCTGATGGTTCGGGCCGCTAATATGAAAATTACGATCGATTCCACTTCCGGGGTGATCGTGAACATATCGGGCGGAGGCTGCCCGGATGTACCGTTTCTCGCCGCGGAGATGGTAGGCGCACATTTGAACAAAGCTCCGAGTCCCCACGAAATCGGGCATACCCTGTGCGGCTATGCGCTGCACCTGGCATACGAGGAAGTTAAACGGCTATGCTCGGAATAGTTGGAACCGTGCCCGATCCGGATTTTCCGGTTGTGGAAGGTAAGGTGTCTGTGAATGGAGAGTCGGTCTGTATCGGAGCATTCAGCGCCCCGGTCAACCGCGGAACCCCGGCGCTTCTGGCGGCTTCGGTCGCTGCGGCCGGTGTGATGGGACTCGGGGAGGTGTGGGCTTTTCTGGTCGGGGATCTCGGAACAGGTTCCGGAAGCAGGTCCCTGTATTCATACCTGGAAAAAAACCTCCCGTCGCGCAATTTGAGTGTGTTGTTGTTTCACTATCTGCAGCCGGACGTTGACTGGCACAACAAGGTGCTCTTCGCAGTGCAGGAAATGAACCCCAGGCCTGTTCTGATTGCCGATGCCGGCTTCATGTATGCCGCCAAGATGAGCGGGCAGGCGACGGATTATGACCTTTTCACACCGGATGCCGGGGAACTGGCCTTTCTTGCAGACGAACAGGCCCCACACCCCTTCTACACCCGGGGCTTCATACTCCACGATAAAACGAAAATCCCCGAGTTGATAGCGAGGGCCTACGAACACGAAAATGCTGCAAAATATCTCCTGGTAAAAGGGAAAAAGGATTATATCGCATCCAGGGACGGCATCCTGGCGGAAGTAGACAAACCCTGGGAGGAGGCCCTCGAATGTATCGGGGGTACAGGCGATACGTTGAGCGGGATCGCCGCGGCGCTGGTCGAATCGGGAATGGCGGTTCCCAAAGCCGCATATCTCTCAGCGCGGGTAAACCGCCTGGCAGGAAGTCTTGCCCGTCCCACCCCGGCCACGCAGGTCCTGGAGATAATCCGTGCTATTCCCGGAGCGTTTAAAAAGTTAGGCGGTGCCCATCCGGAAATGCGGGATGGCCACGAGCGTAGTTTACAGATCGGAAATGAGGCATTTTGAGATCAATAAACATTAAAGCAACAGCTTTGAGAAGGATGCTCATTCCGCACGCTCCATCCGCACCTCTCAAGCCAGGCGTCAGGCTTCTTCTAATTTACTGTGACGAGGATTCGAAAAATGGCAAAAGCACTTCGATTCATCATTGTCCCGAAAGTCGCACATCCCTGGCTCGAGGAGGTAAACAAAGGTGCGCAAGCTCAGGCCGAAATTCTAAGCGGTGAGCTTGGTGTCGAAATTGTGGTCGACTATATGCCGCCATCAATTGCCGACGCCGTCGAGCAGAACGCGATCCTGGAAATGGCCGCCATGAGTCGCCCGAGTGGCATCGCTGTAGATCCAGTTGACACAGTAGGCCATATGACGGCGATCAACCGCATCAGGGATCAGGGTATTCCGGTGGTTCTCTTCGACTCACCATCGCCAGAGACCGGCATCACCAGCATTGGCAACAACTTTGCTCAGCAGGGGATCACTGCGGCCGAGCGTCTCGTCAAGCTGATTGGGTACGCCGGCAAAGTAAAAGTAGTCAGCATGGATGGAATCAAGCCCATACTCGATGCCATTAAATAAGGCGAGCGAATGTTATGTTATGTTCACGGAAAGAAATTTATTGTCAAACCTGACCATGATTGGGCGGTTAAGAAACTTAATGAACTTAGGAACCAATTTGTTCATTTCGCTCCCAAAGGCTGGTCTCTGGATCTTCTTGGATTGCCAGGCCGCATTCCTTTTGTCAACAAAGAAACAACGTCCCCGTCAAACTCTTTTCCGGGTGGGGGATTTTGACTCGGCCACAGGCGGGGGACTTTGAGTGGCCGTCAGGGCGAAGGCGCTCAGAACAGCCTGTTCCATACGGGAGACTTCCCCATCCGACAAGAAATCGAAGTGGTTCGCGCGTTTCCGCGCTGAGAGCCGACCGTTGTTTTGGAGGCAAAAACGGATGAAGAGATCGATTTGACGGTCGGGCATGTCTACGATTTCCTGGATTGCTCTCTTGGTCTTGTCGTAGTTGGCCAGGAAGGTCAATTCGTTGACGAGTTCAGTATCGATCGTCTGATCGATAAACCGAAAAAGAGCCTCTGCCTGGGGCGTCATATCAATATAGCGGTACCAAACAGCCGTATCATTTTTAACGGACATATGGCCGTCTTTATCGAGCGAGTATTCCACCAAGGGCATGAGCTGCCGTGAGAACGCTTCCAACGATGCATCATAGTCGACCGGGTTTTGCTGCATGGACGCTGAGATGGGAAACATGACCCCCTCTGGTGTGAAACCCCGCCGAGCGAGAATGTTGTGGATCAGAAAGCGGTGGATTCGGCCATTGCCATCTTCGAACGGATGCAGAAAGACAAATCCGTAAGAGATGGCTGCCGCGTGAATCACCGCGGACACGCCTCCGTTGTTCATGCGTCCGTGGGCGGCCGTCAAGCCGTCCATCAGGTCCCCCAGGTCCTCTGGTTTCGGACATGCAAAGTGGATTCGTTCATTCTGCCAGGCGACTGTTTCACCGACATAGTTTTGGCTCGACCGGTAATTGGAATCTCGAAATCGTGCATCGACAATACGGTTTTGCACCTCAATTAATCGTCTTTTTCGGCAGAAGTCCTCTTGTTCCGCTGTTTGAAGCAGGGCCACGAAGCGCTCGGTTCTGGTCGAGGTGGGTTTTATCTGTTCGATTTCAAGAGATGATTTCGTCTCCTTGGTGTAAAGGTACCCTAGCGCCCGCTTCAAAACTGAAGCAGAGTAGCCCGCCACCACTTGTCGGCAGCGTTCGGGCAAATCGGCCTCTTCGAAATCGCAAAGCGTATCGGTGCGTCGTACCACCGGGCAGAACCGGTTGTCACCCAGCAAGTTGTCGTTGATCCGTTGCCGCCGAACCTGGCGGGCCGGGCTGATTGTGTAGTATTCATCCGGCTCGAGCAGGTCAATGTAGTTCCCCCGCTTCAGGTCCTCAAGCGGAAGCGCTTTACCGGTCAGAAATTCGTACAGGAACCACAATCGCCTGGCATATTTGCCGGTCGGTTTGGACCGAACATGAATCAAGAGGTCTTCCTCCTCAATCTTCTGAAAAAAGATGCTGAGGATTGCGAGGTTTGTCCCGTCATATTTGAGCGCAAATTCGAGGTGGTCGCCAAGTGTGTCCCCCGGCCAGTACTTGGGCGGGTATACCTCCTCAACGATGCCCCCGCTCGAGTCGATCCGGTGGATTCCGCTGGTAGTCACCAGGGACTTGTGCCAGTTCGGTATGACATCGAGGTCGTACCTTTCGATAAGCGCCGCATACCCTGCGGATCGGAAAATCGATTTATCCTGTTCGTTTCCAATCATGGCTTTCTCCAGAAAAACGATTACCATGCGAGAATTATCGTTATATTATAGTGTAAGTCAAGAAAAATAATTATACCCTGATGGTCGAACACTCCTGTCTCAGCAAGAAAAACAGTTACATTCCGGGATATCATTATCTGATGCGAATAGGGCACCTGATCAATATCTTGGCCCTCTATTCCGAACGGCTTGCAAAAACGATTCGGCACTTGACCATGACCGGTTTCATCCGCTTCGTCCGCAACAC
>DSCZ01000172.1 GCA_011048855.1 Desulfobacteraceae bacterium
AACGCTGCTGATAAAAATGCGATACCGATCGGCGTGCGATTTCTTCATTTCAGAATCCTGTTCAAATCAAACTCGGAAGTCTTTGGTTTTCGAGTTAACTTCCATGTTCCTCCGCATCCGTCACATCCATCCATGCAACTAGGTTAAGACGGTCTATCGCTGAAAAACAGGATTTTCGTGGATAAACTTTTATTTTCATAGCACGTGACAGCAGGATTTTCAACCAAACAAAAAAAGGGTGAAAATTTTGTGTTTTAACAGGGGGAGGAGAGCTGGAATGATAGGGTTTTGTTATGAAAAACGACTGGCTCTCGGTGGGGTGGCGGCTGTCTTGAGTCTGGCGGCGTCCTCGAAAACAGCCGTAATGTTCTCCTGCTGGGCAGGGTTTCGGTCCGTGACAAAAGGAATCAACGCATTCGTATCGATAACCACTTTCTTCATATATTTTTCTCGGCCCGTTCCTTTCTGGCGAGACGCCTCTCCCTGACAGATGAACAACGGAACCCCTAAAAACCCGGCAGCTTGAATTTCATAGTCACCTCCCCTGTTGTCTTGTCTATGCGCACCATACGGTCATCGCCTCCGGTGACCTCCATCTTTTTTCCGGTCACCATTTCCAGAAGCCCGCCGATGAACTGCATCCCGGAGTTCAAGACGTTTTCGATTTTTTCCGGCGGTTGGTCGGAAAGCGTGAATTCGGCAGGTTTCTGCGCGGGCTGCTCTGACACCACCTGGGAAGTATCGCGTTCTTCAGAGACAAAGTCCGTCTCTTCGTCCTTGTCTCTCAGAACCTCCGGGTTCATGTAATACGGGGTATCTTCCGGTATTTCCACTGAGGGTGCCGCCTCAGGTGAAGGTGAAACCAGTTCCTCTCCCATCATTTCCCGCAGGCGGTTGAGCATTTCTGTTCGCTTTTCATGGGAAAACTCCACCTGATTCTCCCCGTCCTCGAACACACCTTTGAAAAGATCGGTCTTCAACTGGATGCCGGCGAAGATCTTCTCTTCTATGCTGTTCTTGCTTATCAGGTTCACCACATTGACACATCGGCTCTTCTGGCCGATGCGGTTCACCCGTCCGACACGCTGGTTCAGCCGCGCGGGATTCCAAGGGAGTTCGAAATTGACGACACAGTCTGCGGCCTGAAGGTTCAGGCCGGTTCCCCCGGCGTCGGTGGAAAGGAACACCCTGCAGTCGGGGTTTGAGCTGAACTCATCGATCAGCGCCTGTCGTTTTTGTACGGGCACCTTGCCGGAAAGTTCGACAAACGGTATTTTCATCATCGACAGGCTGCGGGCGATCAAATAAGTCATCGTCGTCCATTCGCTGAAAACCACCATTTTTCGCCTGTTCTGGACGACCAGTTCATCGATGATCCCCTCGAGTTCCTTGAGTTTAGGAGAAATGAGAGTTTTCCTGTCGATCAGATAGGTGGAATTACATACCATCCGCATCTTCAGAAAAAGCTCCTGAATCTGCTTTATGTCCATCGGGGTCAGATATTTTTTGGCCAGCAACGGCACGAGGGCCTGGAGGTAACCCGCGTGGATCTTTCGCTGTTTTTCGTGAAGATCGATATAATAATTGTTGACGATTTCGTCGGGAAGATCCGAGAGCACTTCTTCTTTCCTGCGGCGGATTACGATCGGGCCGAGTTTTTCCCGAAGCAGATCCAGATTGCGATATCCGACGACTCTCCCTTTCCTTTCACGGCTCAGCATGAAATGATCCGCGGCAAACCGCCACAGCGGAGCGAGCAGAAACGGGTCCAGAAACTGCACGATGGAGTAGACGTCCTCGAGCTTGTTTTCGAGGGGTGTACCGGTTAGCACAAGCGCATGTTTTCTTGGAAGCTGTTTAACCGCATCGGCCGTCTTCGTCGAAAAATTCTTTATCCGCTGGGCTTCATCGAGGATTATCAGATCCGGTTTGAGCCGGGAGATCACGGTGCTGTCTCTCAAGACCGCTTCATAGTTCGTGATTTTGAAATAATCCCCGTTATTCATATAAAGTGCTCTGCGCCGCCTGGCCGGGCCTGCGATCACCACGGCACTCGCGCCTGAAAACCGTTCGATTTCCCGCTTCCACTGATCTTTGAGGGAAGCAAGGGTAATCACAAGGACTTTCGAAAAACCGAATACTTGCTTTTTGGCCAGCGCAAGGTCGATCGCCTGGAGGGTTTTCCCGAGGCCCATTTCATCCCCGATAAGGGCCGCCTGCTTGAAAAGCCCGAACCGCACTCCTTCAGACTGGTAAGGGTATAAATCCGCCTTCAGACCGGTTTTAGGTATAACGCTTTCCGTCTGCATTTCCGCAAGTTGCAGCTCTTCAACACACCGGTTCAATCTCAAGAGCACTTCGTCTTGGATTCGTACCATCTTGTGGTTGCCAAGCGCAAAAAGCAGCTGGACGAGGTCGGCGGGAGCGTCGCTTTTGTATCGGCCATCCCGATCGAAACGGCTTTCAAGCAAATCATATAGATCGCCCAATTCGGTCCGGGTTTTCTCCATGAAGAGCCGTGGGCGGTTTTCGCTGGAATCCCAGAAAATATCCACGAACGGAAAGCGTTCTTCGTGAATGGAACGTGCAAAATTCTCCTTCTTTTTAAAAGAATCCGTCAAGTGGATCATGTGCTTGCAGGTGCCGAGACCGCTGGTGCAGAAATCCGGGCAGGTGCAATGCCCTTTTCCCGTCGATGGGTCGTGCAGCGTGACCGTATACTGCCTGCCTGCCGAAGTTTCAACCAGGTGCTCTCCTTTGAGCATCTCCCCTTCGGTGATCGAAAAATGCTCGGAGCGTGCGCGCTGCCGCCTGTCTTCCAGTGCCTGAGCCTTGATTTCCTCCGGCGTGAGATAGGGTTCGGCGGGGACTGAAGACTCAGGGACACATGCCGCCCCGGCAACGTCTCTGTCTGTGATTATCCGGATAACATCGAATAGAACCGCAACGGTATGCTTGCATCCGGTCCCGGGATAGGGGCAGTTACAAGAGGTTTCCACGCTGTCTTCAAGAAGTTGAACGGAGGTCGTATAGTCGCCGTAGTTGCCGTCCACTTCATAGACAAAGCGCCCCGAGTTCCTGTCGGCCTCATCGAGAAAGAACGCCCCATATTCGTAGATAGCCATCCCCCGTTTGAAAATCACAGGGGTGTCAGCCACATGGTCACGGATAAAATCTACATCAAGCTCAAACATAATATCTCTCCATAAGAATCATTAGACGGCGTCGTAAAACGTCCAATCCCGCGGCACGCGGGATTACGTTTCATTCTTCATCGCTGCAGCGTACTCCCACTATGCTGGCCCGCGTAGGATGGAGTTCATCCCCCCGATCCCGCCGCTCCGCGGCATTCAAGATTTCAAATTCCAGATTCTACATTGGCCGCTTCGCGGCATTCCAGATTCCAGATTCAAGATTCCACATTCCCTGCTTTGAGCGTTTCTTTCCCCAATTGGGACGACGACGTCCCTCCTGCACGCGACGCTATCGACACCGTCTTTGTAAATCAACTCTCTCATCGGTGACCCTTCGCCTCGAGGGCACCGGTGGGTCACCACTTACACCACCGCGCAGCGGTGCCACCAACACCAACACGGCCGCACAGCGGCCCCACGCGCCGCAGGCGCTATGCCGATGAGTATCCTTAGCCGGCTGTTCTCGCTTTTCTTGGCGCCTTCGCGGCTCTGCGCGATACCCAAATCCCGGCAGGAAAAGAAGGTCATCATGCTCACCTGAGCATGAACTGGTTTTGCCCCCGATCTCCGGTAACCGAAGACAGGCGATAAATCTTATTTCATATGAGACACTCGGCTTCTCGTCAAGGATTTATCTCTGGTTTCATTTCTCCGTTTCGCTTGACTACGCTTTGCCCGTTTTACCGCCTGCAGTGAAAGGCGCGGGGCGGCCTTTGGTTTTACCGCAATATCGGTTTTTCCAAGGCGGGGAGTCTTACCAAGGCTCTGGTCCGGCTTGTCTCGAACAGCACGACGGGAGTGAGCCCGGAAATCCTCGGAGAAATCCTCCGCCGGCCTCTTCCCCGCTTTGCTCCAGGATGGCGAGGCCAAATTTACATTTGTCAGTCCGGATGGAGAGTTTGGCAGTCCGGATGGAAATCTATCTAGTGTCCATCCGGAAATGCCGGATGGCACTAGTGAAGTTTCCAGATCGGAAATGAGGGATTTTGCCCAAGATCAAGAAACCGGGGACCCAAAGCGAAGCGATTGGGGACTGAGCACCCGAAGCGGTGCAAAGAAAA
>DSCZ01000386.1 GCA_011048855.1 Desulfobacteraceae bacterium
AAAAAAGAGGGAAGAAAAAAGGAAGAAGATATTATAAATTTGATTGGTTCGAAGAAGATGGAAGGGAATAAAATGGCACTTTCAAATCGCCGGTTTTATCCCAGTTTCAGATCACCGGTGGCAAAATTAAAAGGATATCCGGACGGAGACGGTTTTTCTGCAGGAAGAAGTTGGACTCCCGATTTCCTCACCGGGGACGGGTGGCGTCATCCCCCGGATCAACCACCGAACGTCGCGATCGGGACGGGGCGTCCCCGAAAAAAGTCCATTGACGCATCACCGATTTCCAGGACTTCCTTGAGATTAACTGCCAGTTCATCCATGGTTTCGGCCTGCGAGTGTGCCCCGGAAAAGCCAGGTACGTATCCAACATACAGTCCGGTGTCGGGGCACTTTTCGACTACGGCGGTGTAAGTTCTCATCCGATTCTCCTTATGATTTCCTACAAGACACACCCATAATAAAATTTGTCTGGAAAAGACCGCAGAGATGTTCAACCTCGAAGCGACCCCGGTTGAAAGTACATCCTACCGTTTCGGAATGCTCGGCCAGGAGCGGTACCCAAAAATCATCTGCGCAAACGAAGCGGGATTCAAACAAGGTGCACATCCGGCATTTCCGGATGGGCACTATCTAGCTGGGAGAACAGGTGACGGAGACAAAGGAAGGAGACATGCTCCGAGACATCTATGACGATGCGCGGGGTGGCAAAGAAACGGCAAAGATTCCTGCACCCCGCAAAAGGATATAAGTATTTGAAATTATAATAAAAAGATGGTCGGGACGACTGGATTTGAACCAGCGACTCCCGCGTCCCGAACGCGGTGCTCTACCAGACTGAGCCACGTCCCGATCAAGTTTTTTAATATAAACTATTTCCCTTCCGGAGGCAAGGGGATTTTATCGGCGAGCAGCGAAACAAATTTGTCCATTATCCTGGCAGTCGCCCCCCATATCACCTGCCCGTCGAACGTAAACGTCGGCCCGTGAAACGTCTCCCCCATGTATTGAAATGTGCAGCCTCGCGCCGCATTCTCCCCCGGGATAAACACCCTGAGCGGCATCGTCACCAGATGTTCGACCTCCTCCGGGCTGAGCACAAAATCATAAGGATACGGGATCAGGCCGACATAGGGATGAATCACGAAATTTGAAGCAACGGTTGCGATATCATCCAGACGTCCAACCACACAGGCATCCCCAGGCCGAAGTCCGATTTCCTCCCACGTCTCTCTGAGCGCCGTTTCCTCGAAACTTTCATCCTCTGCATCCACCGCCCCTCCAGGGAACGAAATCTGGCCCTTGTGGTGTTCCACCGTTTCGCTGCGCTTCGTGAAAAGCACCCGGCATTCCCCATGGTGGCTGAACAACGGAATCAAAACAGCCGAATGCCTGTAACCCCGATAATCACTTGCAATTTTTTCGGGGCTACGCCCGGCCAGGGTTTTTACGATGACGTCCAGAAAACATTCTTCTTCCGCGGACATCCCTTCAATGCACCCCGTAAGTTTCAATGTAATCCCGGAAACGCAACATCGTCCAGCGATCTATCGGTTGTAAACGTCCCTTTATCTGAACCGGCACCGCCTCCCGGTAAAGATATTCAACAACTTCTCTTATTCTTGCAACCCGATGGACTTGGACTCCCGTTTCCGCCTCGAAATCGCCTATCGCATCCTTTCCTTTCCCGCCGAGTATCACCCTTCGCTGCTGATCATAAACCGCCGTGGTCTGCTCACGGTCCACGCCGATACCGATGCCTGCCACCGTGACATCCATCCCCCTCGCGCGGGCTTCATCCTTGATTTTTTCCAGCAGCTCATACTTGGTAGCCATTGATGTGGCGACATCGTCCACGACAAAGATGCGGCATCCATCGAAAAAAGTATTGTTCACGAACATGCGTTTTCCGCCGCTGGCCTCCCCGTGGGTCTTTGCCTCTTTGCGGTCGTAGTCAAACGGAAGCTCTATCCGATGATCATTCCACAGGGCTATAGCAGTAGCGGATGCGAGCGCACTTCCCTTGTAGGAGGGGCCAAGGATTATGTCGACCCTACCAGTCAGATCTGCAGAAACCATCATCGAAGCAAAAAACGACCCGATCTCAAGGCTGAGCCGCCCGGTTTTGAACATCGCCATGTTAACGAAATACGGCGTGGGCCGCCCGTCCTTCAGGGTCAAACCATCATCGAAGAACAGTGCCCCGGTTTCCGCCAGTGTCCGCGCGAAATTTTCTTTATAGGCATCCATGCGGGGGATAGTAATAAATTCCCATCGAGACATCAACAAATATCCCAACCGACGCCGATGCCGACACCAAAACTTACACTTGCACCGGCCGTGCGGGCCAGGCCAAAATTTCATTTCGGCACTCCAAAAAGATCGATACCGACGCCGACCCCGAAAGACAAGGAAAATATTTAATAACAACTGCAGGCGAGGTCCCTAAAATTGAAAAGACATCACATACCTGATATGTTGAGCTTCATTCAACAACCGGAGCGAAATTCAAATGATTCCGATTCGAGACACCGTTCAGTCCAGGACTTACCCGGTCGTCAACATGTTGATTATCGGCGTAAATGTTCTGGTATATTTTTATCAGCTCTCCCTGGGCCAGAACGTCGAACAGCTCATTGTCACCTACGGCCTGATTCCCGCACGGTACACCGTAGGCGAAATCGCAGCTTATTTCACGGCCTCCCAGCAGATCGCCGCGATGTTCTCTTTTATGTTTCTCCACGGCGGTCTGTGGCACCTGATCGGAAACATGTGGTCCCTTTACATTTTCGGAGACAACGTCGAAGACCGTGTCGGGCATTTCCGCTATCTTGTTTTCTACATTTTGTGCGGGCTCGTCTCGGGATTTTCTCATCTCGCATTGAACTGGAAATCCCCGATCCCCACGGTCGGAGCGAGCGGTGCGATCGCAGGGGTCATGGGAGCCTATTTCCTTCTTTATCCCGGGGCAAGGATCCTGACACTTATACCGATTTTTTTCATTCCATGGTTCATCGAGATCCCTGCGTTTTTCTTCCTGGGAATATGGTTCGTTCTGCAGTTTTTGAACGCCGCGGGAACCCCGGCACACGGCGCCGGAGTTGCATGGTGGGCGCATATCGGAGGCTTCCTCTGCGGAGTCGTCCTGCTCAAGACTCTTTTTCAGCCCGCCGCAGCAGGCCCGAAGCAGTCTGACGGCGGTCTTTCCAGGCGACGCCATACACACCACCTTCAAACGGTTCACACCGCTGGTGAAAGGGCAACAGCCGACCTTAAGGGCACCATATCGGTTACGCCCCTCGAAGCTGAAAGGGGAGCTCTAAAACTGGTGAATCTTCCGTGGGGTTTTCATTCCAGGCTCATAAAGGTTCGCATACCGCCCGAAACCCGCGACGGCGCAACAGTCAGGTTGAAAGGGATGGGAAGAAAAAGAGCGGACGGGACCAGCGGGGATGTGTATCTGAACGTACGTATCTCCTGAACCTTTCGCGGCATATTCAGCGGCCGCACACCCCGCATCGGGTGCAGTCGCCTGTCCTGCAGACTTCAGATTCTTTTCCTTCAAGGGCCAGCAAGTACTCTTTTTTCAGAAAGGCCTTGTGTATACCGTGATCGAGAAAATCCCACGGAAGCACTTCGTCAAAGTCTTTCGGCCTGTAAACAAAAAAATCCGGGTTTACGTCCGAGTATCTGAACGCCTTTTTCCAGTCTCCACCGAACTTGTGGGCGTTCAACAGCATCCCACCGGCGCGCCGGTCTCCGAGGCTGAGAAGAGCCTGAACATACGCCCATTTCGGAACATCGAAGGACACCCGGATGCCACCTTCCCTGACAAGTGCCCTGTTGATAGTCTTTCGGGCTTCGTTCAGCATTGAAACCTGGGCGAAGGGCGCCCACTGGAACGGGGTGAACGGTTTGGGGACAAAGCAATTGACACTCACCCGGATTCGACCGATCGTCCCCCTGGAAGCGGACGCCTTGACGATTTCATGCCTCAACTCTTTAACCATCCTGATCAGGGCCGACCTGTCCTCAGCGGTTTCTGTAGGAAGACCTATCAACACGTAGAGCCTTATCGTAAAATCCCCTGCACGCGCAATCGTGCCGGCGGCGTCAGCCAGTTGATCCATTGTCAGGTGTTTGTTTATCACCCTGCGCAATCTCTCCGATCCGGCTTCGGGCGCGATCGAGAGGCTCCTCTGGCCTGAGCGTGCAAGCAACTCGACAAGCTCCCCGGTAATATTATCC
>DSCZ01000378.1 GCA_011048855.1 Desulfobacteraceae bacterium
ACCATATTGGTGCTACTGGTGATCCCGGCTCTATATGTGCTTCTCGACGACTGGGGATGGGCGCGCAAAACGGACGGCGTCCGTGAAGGCGTATGAGTGTGACTATGGAAGCGCTGGAATCGCATCTTCAAGCCAATAACTTTCTGCAAGAGATCTTGTCATCAATCCGGCAGACAATCATTTTGACAGACCTCGAAGGAAAGGTCCTTTTTGCTAATCCGGCCATCCAGGAGACACTCGGATACAAATCTAGTGAAATTGAAGGGAAAATGCTCTCGCTCATTTTCACACCGGAGGATCTATCCAGTCTCTACCCCAATTTACTGTTCATGACCAAAAGAGATGAGCCATTTAGCGGCGAAGTGATGCTCAAGCGTAAAGATGAAACCCGTTTTTTCGGTTTCTTGGCAATGCAAACTTGCTCAAGTTTAGCCGAGGGTGGAGCTTTCATCGTAGTTTCCGTTCAGGATATTGACCAACTGAAACGCCTCGAACAGGACTTCTGGGGTCCTCGTTATGGGGATCTGGTCAAGGCAGCCAGTGAAATAGCCCACCAGCTTCGAAACCCTTTGGTGGGAATTGGAGGATTTGTGAGAAGGCTCTATAACTCATCCCCATCCAATCCCAAGCACGACACGTATTATCACCACATAATGGATAACCTCAATAGGATAGAGGAAGTGGTAACGAAAGTCGAATTCTTCGCACGCCTTCCAAAACCTTCCTTCACAAAAGAACCCATAAATGAGCTGATCGAAATAGCCTTGCAGCCTCATGTTCAGAAGATAGAAGAGAAGCATATCCAAGTAGCTATAGACTTGGAGGAGGCGAAACTTTATGTGGATTCGGACCAGATCATAAACGTCTTCTCTATAATCATCGAGAATGCGTTGGATGCCCTTTCAGGTGGAGGCAACATCGCGATTCGGGGGAAATTAAAGGAAAATCAGTTTAAGATTATTATCTCAGACAACGGACCTGGAATTGCAGAAAAGGATATTCCATATATCTATACGCCGTTCTTTAGCACAAAGCCTGATAGGGTCGGAATGAATCTTGCGATAGCCAAACGGATCATGGAAAGTCACGGAGGAAGGATCTGGGTTAAAACGAAGATTGCAGAAGGGACCACTTTCTCCTTATTGTTTCCGCTGGAGCGACGTCGCTCAATTCGTGTTGCGCGTTTAGAGGTTTGAAAAAACACTGTGAACCATTCAGGCGTGATGCCGCATTGCTTGAAAACACGAACCAGGAAAATGAAAGGAGATATTGTTATGCGCAAGAGACAAATCAAAGAAAGGATTCACTGGATGGGGGGCGTTGATTGGGACAGGCGCCTCTTCGATTCCCTCATTCCCCTTCCGGACGGGACTACCTACAACGCCTATCTGGTGGAAGGAAGCCGGAAGACTGCGCTGCTCGACACGGTCGATCCGCCCATGGTTGACACGTTGATGGCTCAACTGGAAGATGTGCCCAAGATCGATTTTATTGTTTCCCACCACGCGGAGCAGGACCATTCCGGGTCCATCGTGCCAGTACTCAAGAAGTTTCCCGAGGCCAAAGTCGTCTCAACACCCAAAGCCAAAGACATGCTCATCGATCTTCTTCGGATCCCGGAGAGTGCCTTCATGACGGTAGCAGACGGCGAGATCGTTTCCCTTGGGGACAAGACCTTGAAATTCATTCACACCCCCTGGGTGCACTGGCCTGAAACCATGGTGACCTATCTAGAAGAGAACCGTATTCTGTTCAGTTGTGATTTTTTCGGTTCCCACATCGCCACCGCCGATCTTTTTGTAACCGACAAGGGCCGGGTGTACGAGGCGGCCAAACGGTATTTTGCAGAAATCATGATGCCTTTCAGGAATGTTATCGAAAAGAATATGGAGAAGCTCAAGCCCCTGGATATTCGAATAATCGCGCCAAGCCACGGACAAATTCAGGATCAGCCGTCGTGGATTATGGAAGCTTATGGGGAATGGATCCAAAGCACTCCCAAGAACCTGGTGGTCTTGCCCTACGTGTCCATGCACGGAAGTACCAAGCAGATGGTCGACCATTTCACGTCTGCCCTGGTGGATCGAGGCGTCCGGGTGGAGCTTTACAATCTAGCGGTTAGCGACATCGGCAAACTGGCCATGGCCCTGGTAGATGCCGCGACGATTGTAGTCGGCACTTCTACGGTTCTGGCCGGCCCTCACCCGCTGGCCGCCTACGCCACATTCCTGGCAAACGCGTTGCGGCCCAAGGCGAAGTTCCTTTCTATCATCGGCTCTTATGGATGGGGTGGCAAGACGGTGGAAACCCTGGCCGGAATGATTCCCAACTTGAAAGTTGAAGTTTTGGATCCTGTGCTGTGTAAGGGGTTTCCTTCACAGAGTGATTTTGAAGCATTGGACCAGTTGGCAAATGCGATCGCACAAAAACACAAAGAGAATGAATTCAAATAAAGGAGGGAGTCCCCATGCGATCGAAACACGCTAATATTGGAATGATCATTCTCGTCAGCTTCTTCGCGTTTCTCGGATATGTTTCAACATCTTATGCCCATTGCGATACCCTGGATGGACCGGTCGTCGAGAGCGCCCGAAAAGCCCTGGCGTCAGGTGATGTAACCCCCGTGTTGAAATGGATTGCAGCCTCTGACGAAGAGGCAATCCGCAGCGCCTTTCAAAAAACGATGGAAGTCAGATCAATTAATACCCAGGCTCGTGAACTGGCTGATATGTATTTTTTTGAAACACTGGTTCGCATCCACCGGGCCAATGAAGGCGCTCTTTATACGGGACTCAAGCCCGGCACTGAAGTCGATCCGGCAGTTGCCCTGGCGGACAAAGCCTTAGCGAGCGGATCGGTTGACAAACTGACCGATGTCTTGACCGAAGCCATGGCCAAGAGGATCCAGGAGCTGTTTCAAAAGACACTGGAAGCCCAGAAGCATGCTGATGAAAGCGTAGGGGCCGGTCGCCAATTTGTCGAGCATTACGTGAATTTCACCCATTTTGCAGAAAAAGCGCATGCCCTAATCAAAGGTACTGCGGGGGGTCATTCCCATTAGGGCTGATGAGACATTAGTAGTCCCGAGGAGTATCTTCATAACCAGTGCATGGTATTGATGGTATTGCGTGTGCTTGCGCCGCATTCGGTCAGCCTCGTTGCGGTGTTTGCGCGAATTAAGTCACAGGGAGGGAGAAAGGATGTCGATATACCGTGAAAGAACAAAACGAGCTTGTGGGCTGATGGGGAAGTACGGCTTGGATGTCATCATTCTTACCAATCCGGCCAACATGTTCTACTTGACAGGAGACGGTCGCCTTTGCGCTTACGCCATGGTGACGCGCGAGGGGAAAATCGCCGTCGGCGTGCCTCAAACCGACGTAGAGGATGTTAAAGCGAAGGCAACCCTTGATGATATCGTTGGTTTTGAAGACGAGGTCGGCATGATACATTCTCTTGCCCGCGATTTTGAGGGTTTCGGTATTCGGAAGGGGACCCTGGGGCTGGAGTATGCTTTTTTGCCCAAGCCCAGAATCGGCATGCTTACCCACCCCCATGGCAAACCCGAAGCCGTTGACGTAAAAGACTGCACAGCCATGATGTCCGAGCTACGCCTGGTAAAAGATGATGCGGAGATTGTAAGACTGCAAGCTGCTGCCAGGGTTGCTGACGCAGGCATGGGCGCAGCCGTCCGTTCCATTAAAATCGGCATGACTGAAAGCCAGATCGCAGCAGAGGCGGAATATGCCATGCGCTATGCCGGCGCCGAGGATTTCTACAAGACATACGTCGCTTCGGGACCCCGCACAAATATCGCCCATGGGATACCGACAGGCCGAAAAATTGAGAAGGGCGACCTAGTCATGATCGATTTGCATCCAGTGGTCGACGGTTACACAGCCGATTTGTGTCGGACAGTCTGTATCGACGAACCAACCGAAGCTCAACAAAGGGCGTTCGACTTATATGTTCAAGCATTAAAGGCAACCATTTCCAAGGCCAGAGGCGGGGTCGAGATGGCGGCCCTTGAGCTAACCATGCACGATCTGTTATCAGGACGGCGTGATACCTTCCATCCTCAATCCCGATGGGTCATCCAGGGAATACCGGAAAAACTGGGCGCGCTTGATTCAAAAAATCTACGAAGTAGACCCGCTAACCTGTCCGAGATGTTCCGGAACCATGAAAGTGATAAGTGTGATAGAGGACGAGCACATCATCGGAAAGATCCTC
>DSCZ01000565.1 GCA_011048855.1 Desulfobacteraceae bacterium
GTTACAATCTGGGAAACCAGACCGGCGGTCGCGATACTCTTCGGTAAAAGGACCTTCGGCGCAGGTGCGATTCGTACCGCCGGCTTGTCCTCATCTCCGCTTCCTTCGCACGACGGACAGGCGTATTTCGGTCGAATGTGCCGAATTGCCTCCATCCGGGCGGGGATATAATCAATCTGTTCGCTTACTTCTTCACCAATCTGTACTAATGCCGCTCCGCAGCCGCATGTCTTTTCCTCTTCCGCTATATCGTGGACGATTTCTTTTCTTGGGACCCAGTCGGGTATCGGTTGCCGTTTCCCCCGTGCCTTGCGGGTAACCGTAAACGTCGTTGTTTCGGTGCACGCTTTTTCTAACGGGCCTTCTTCATCAGCGGCGATCTCAGCTTCGTTAAACAAGCTTGCCTGCAGATGTTCATCAGCGCTCCACTTTTCACTTGATCGTCCATACAGGGAGTTCTGCAGTATCCTGAACTTTTCTTCCAGCTCTCGATATTTCTTAAGTGCCTTGCTGTGTGTTGTTTTCCATTGTGTTATTTCATCATGGTAGTTCTTAATTTCTTCGTTTTGAGAAAGAATAACCTGCTTTAATTCTTCGATGTCGTTTGGAAGTTCGCTGGAATTCTCTGCTACACTCATCATATGTGAGTATAGCAGAGACTCAAAATAATTAATAGCTCTTATGCGACTGATGTGTAGGAAATTTTTCTATGGGCGTTCCAGATATCGAGCCCTTCCAACAGAAGCCGCAGTTGACGCTCGGTTATAGTCACCGTTTCCGTCTCTGTTTTCGGCCATGGGAAAGTGTCTTTTTCAAGGCGCTTTTGCCACAGGCAGAAACCGTTTTTTTCCCAATACAAAATCTTCAGTAAATTCCGTTTCCGGTTGCAGAATAAAAACAGGCTGCCGCTGAACGGGTCCGATTTCATGATATCTTGTACGACCACCGCCAATCCGGCCTGCTGTTTTCGCAGGTCTGTCGCTCCAGGTTTCACGAATAGTTTTACGCTGCTCAGATTGACAATCATTACCGCGCCTCCAGGACATTGATCAAGGCGGTGAAGGTCTCCGGATCAAATCCTTTTCCAATAGTTACTTGGTAGCCGTTGGCGAGAACTATTTTAATTTCTCCCTCTGGTACTGTCCGGTTGATCCGTGCTGTAGACTCGCACAATAAATTGAATAAACCCTTGCACGAACAGTTAGACAATTTCTCACGCACATTGAATGAACGTTTACCCTGCGGCTTTGCCGCAGGGTAAACAGGCTTAAAGAATCTCTGTGGAAGCGAGACGGACATGTTCTGCCGAGATGGTATGGCCCCCTTCCATTGCACTGGCCATGAGCGCGGTCTTCGCCAGAGAGTTGGCTCTACGCAATAAACCACCGGACCCCTGGTGGATGGCAAAGATCGCCTCCTTGCTGAAGATCTTGCTGGTACTTCCTGAGAGGCGGATATGATGATTCAGGTATTCTTCCATAACTTCCATCTTGATCGCTTCCAGGTGGTTACGCCCCAGGACCCGGGACGCAAGAGGGCGTACGGCATTCGCCATGAGGTGTTCAAGCAGAAGATCCTGACCGCAGAGAATCATGGGCATGACCGGACGGGAATCAAATTCGAACTGCGCCAGGGTATGCAGCTGGGTAAACACGGCACGCTTGAGCAGGTGGGCCTCATCAATGATAAGCACCGGTGTGACTTTTCTGGATGCGATTTCCAGAATGATCTCCCGGATTTTTGCGATCATCACCGACACCTGATATGACATATAGCTCACGCCGAAGTTCAACAGGATCTGCCGGTACAACTCCATCGGTGAGTAGTTCCCGCCGACTATGGAAATCAGCTCATATTCGCTCTGGTGGAACTTGCTGGCCACGTAACGCAGAGATGTAGATTTCCCGGAGCCTACATCGCCGGTGATTACTGATATCGCCTTCTGGCCCACAGCAAAGAACACCCGCTGTTCCAGGGGGGTAAGTGCAGGCAGCGGATACAGATCCTTCACGGCCATATTCTGCGGGAAAGGATCTTTTTTCAACCCGAAGTGATGTCGTATGGAATCCATCATCGTCCTCCCGCCGTTCGTTCAAACAGCTGTCCGCCGGTTATAGTCGGGCCGGTTGGATCTGGGCGATCGCGTTTAATGCGGCTGTTCACTTCCTGATTGAGGTCTTTCAGGAATCCCCGTGACTTCTCATCAACGAACACTTCAATTCGATCGGTATCCTCGTACCGCAGGACGACTTTCATCCCCACAAGCCCGGCCGGAGCCTCATAGAGTCGTCCGGACAGCTGCACGGTGCGGTCTTTGTTCACTTTTCGGATCTCCCGTTTCCGGAAATACTCAGGAAGGTCATCCGGTGCTTTCCTGAGCGCTTTCACATCTGCCAGGTACCGGTCTATAGGTTTCTGACCGGTCGTTCCGTGTATCCTCTGGTGGTACTGGTGTTCTATATACCGGGTAAACAATTCGTTGATCTTCTCAAGGTCCTGGTTCTCATTCAGCTCTGGCAGGAACTGCATCCTGACGGTACGGAAGAAACGCTCAATCTTTCCTTTCCCCTGGGGCCGGTACGGCCTGGCGTACTTTAAGCCAACTTCAAGCGCTGCACAGCCCAGCTGCAGCCGGTGGGCCCTGAAGGAGGCTCCATTGTCCACATACAGTTTTCTTGGCAGCCCTCGTTTGCGCATTGCTGTCCACAGGCAGTCCAGGTAATTCTCCAGGTTCTCAGCCAGGTAGAACTGACCATGGGTAATCAGCCGGCTGTGGTCGTCGATGATGGCAAACAGATAGGTCTTGCGCTTTTTCCCATTGATACTGATCTGCGGGCCATGCATGCAGTCCGACTGCCACAGATCGTTGGACATCTGCACCTCGAACTTCCGCATATCCTGCTCACTCTTCTGCCGCTTCGCCTTGCGGATCTTCATAAGCCGGTAGATGCTGGCCATGGAGACCTCGGTGCCCGGCGGAAACACTCCTGCTCCTTGAGCCTTTTCTACAAGCCGAGGCGTAGAGAGTTTTGGGTTATCACTTCGGAGCCTCATAAGCGCATCGATCTGCTCATCGGAGATGCTCCTCATCCTACCCCGATCGCCGCGGCTTTCGGGGAACAGTGCTTCGATCTTACGCCCGCCGTCTTCATAGCGCTTTACCCAGTTCAACAGAGTGGCCTTGCTGATGTAGGTCCGCTTTGAGTACGGGATCTCCCATTCTTTGCTGACCAGTTTCTTAAGAATGCGCTCCTTTTCCCCCCAGTATTCATGAAGGTCCTTCTCCACAAGCGGAAAGATGGCGCCAAAACGAAATACGGCGATTTTCTCCTGCTTTTCCCGGTCCATTTTTTCTCCTTTGAGTGAAGTAATTTGGTTCACTTAAAGACTAAATGGGGGCGGTCTGACTGTCAGCGCAAAAGGCAGGTAGGGAGATACTGCTGTCGGCCAGCTTGCACGGTAGATTCGTCGCTTTGTCACCGGCAACTGACCCGGGAGAAGGTGTTCTGTCAGGAACTTCCGAAGGTCAGTCCAGTTTCCCGATTCCCGGGAGCGACGACGGAATGTTCGCCACCAGTGCTGCTGCACTTGCCGGGAAATAGTTTTCAGAAACGGTTCACCCGATAGTTTTGTTTCCAGACTTCTACGTAGTGTATGACAGGGATAGTGCAAACCGGGGAGAAAACCTTCTGGTCGAGCGGTATGAACGGACCCGCAGTCAGGGCACCGCCATCGTTTCATCCACAATCCTGCAGCAAAGCCAAAGAAATACCGCAGGACAAATCCATGGCCCCACAGGCGTGTACTTCCGCAGACAGGACACCTCCCGGGATTTTTCCACCGAAATTTCTTCCCAAGCTCTTGAATTTTTTCTATTTCTATCCGACAAATAAGTAACGATTTTTTCCCCTCGGGGAGAGTTTTGAGAGCAATGGGAAGCGTCAACTTCTTAACCATTGCTCTTTTTTTATGTCGGATGAATAGAATTCCTCCCTAAGACATTTACGAGATTGTTTAACTGTTCATGAGATTTTCTACGCTGGTTTGGCTAATTTATTGTGCGAATCTACACCATCGTTCAGGGGGCAAGTAGATATTCTTGAAGAACCGGCTTCCACGGCAAGATCCATCGCTTTATGAAAATCTTCAACTACCTCCTTCCTTTCTATTGCCGAAGATGAGGAGAATGATCCTCTCAACCAGCGTCCCTGTCGTCTTGAAC
>DSCZ01000405.1 GCA_011048855.1 Desulfobacteraceae bacterium
GAAATGGCGTTTCCGCCAAGAGCCAAAACGATTCTCATATGCACTCCTATGGAGAGCGTTCAACAAACTACATTTTTGCGGTCAGGAGCATCGGTGGAGAACCGCCAGATATTCGATGCTCCGATCCGCTTACGAAAACTCTCTCAGCCTGGTGCTGAGAGAGTCAATTTCAGAGGGTTGTGATCCTGGCGGCGCGTGGGCGACTGCAAACCCGGAAATCAGGCGCAAAACAGTGCAAGGATCGCTTTTTCAGTGTGCATTCGGTTTTCGGCCTCGTCGTAATAAGCAGAATGAGAGCCTTCGAACATCTCTTCGGTGGCTTCCACTCCTGGGTGTCCAGGACCGCAATGCATGAAAATATAATCATTCTTTGCGACCGAAACTGCGTCAGAATTTATCTGGTAAGGTGCAAAATCCTTCTGGCGTTGTTCTTTCTCCGAGTCGTGGGCCATACTGAAGAAAACTTGAGAGACAACAATATCCGCTCCGTCCAGAGCTTCCTTTAAATTCCGGGTAATCACCATTTTTGTGTTGTTGACTGCAGCAGCTTCGGTGGCAAAGCGCAGAACTTCACTATGAGGATCGTAGCCTTCGGGGAAAGCCATAAACATGTCCATACCCATCAGACCACATCCTACCATCAAGCTGTGGCATACATTCCAAGGATCGCCGGACCAGGCCACCTTCAGGTTGTCGAGCCTGCCTTTCTTTTCCCAGATCGTGAGCAGATCAGCCAGCCCCTGGCAGGGATGGGTGAAATCGCTGCACGCGTTGATAACCGGCTTTTTCATATATTCTGCAAACAGCTCGACCCGTTCCTGGGCTGTTCCCGAGGCCGGCCGGATAAAGAGGCCGTCGTAGTAGCGGTCCAGCACGCGGGCCGTATCCCTGAGGGATTCGCCACGGGTAAGCTGGAGTTCATCCGGCCGGATGTAAATCGCCTGGGCTCCCAGATGGGCTGCTCCCACCTGAAAAGAATTTCGGGTGCGCGTGGAAGGGTTTTCAAAAAGGGCGGCGAAGGTTTTTCCCCGGAGATATTCGTGCGGCTCTCCCATGGCCCGTTTCATCTTAAGGTCGTAGGAAACCCGAAGGATGTCCCATATCTCCTCCTTTGTAAAATCCATCAAAGTCAAAAAATCCTTACCTCTGAATTTGCTGATCATTTGCTTTTCCTCCCCATAGTGGCTTTGAAATCAAATTGTTAAGGAAGCGAGACCTTCTTCCATTATAGCAAGACCTCTTTCCAGTTGATCGTCCGTTATGACCAGCGGCATCAAAATGCGGACGACATTGCCCAGATTGCCGCAGACCAGGATGACCAGCCTGCGGTCTATACAGAATTTGGTAAGAGCTTTCGCCTGATCGGCCGCCGGGGTTTTTCTTTCCCTATCCGTTACCAGTTCCATGCCCAGCATAGGGCCCAAACCTCGCACATCACCGATGATCTCATAGCGTTCTTTCCATGTCTCAAAACGCGCCCGGACCTTTTCGCCCAGCGCCACCGATTTGCCGAGCAGGTCCTCTTCCTCGAAGATTTCCAAAACGGCCTGGGCGGCGCGGCAGGCCACCGGGTTGCCCCCGTAGGTACCACCCATGCCCGACGGATGGATTTTTTCCATCAGATCCTTTCTTCCGATGACGGCGCTCAGCGGCATCCCGGCAGCCAGGCTTTTGGCGACGAGGGTGAAATCGGGTTCCACGCCGAAATGCTCCATTGCGAACATCTTTCCGGTTCGCCCCATGCCGGTCTGTATCTCGTCGCTGATGAACAGGATCTCGTTTTCATTGCAGATCTCGATGAGCTTTTTGAAGTACCCTGGAGGTGGGGCGATAAATCCGCCCTCGCCCTGGATCGGCTCGGCTATCACGGCCGCCACCATTTCCGCTGCGACATGGTTGATGAAAAAGGTCTTCAGGTGCTCGGCACAGGCCACGTCGCAACCCGGATAGGATAGTCCGAAGGGGCAGCGGTAGCAATAGGCGAACGGCATCCGGTAAACTTCGGGTGCGAAAGGTCCGAAACCGAATTTGTACGGTTTCACTTTGCTCGTCAAAGTCATGGTCAGAAGTGTGCGCCCGTGATAGGCGTTTTCAAAAGCGATGACGCCGGCTTTTTTGGAAACATACCGGGCGATTTTGACTGCGTTTTCAACCGCCTCGGCACCGCTGTTGACGAAAAGCGCGGATTTGTCAAATGCCCCCGGAGCTAATCTGCAAAGCTTTTCGGCCAGCTCTACAGGGGCCGCGTAAGGGGCCACCATGAAGCAGGTGTGGGTGAACTTTTCGGCTTGGTCCTTTATGGCCGCCACTACTTTCGGATGGCTGTGTCCCACATTCATCACCGCGATGCCGCCGGCGAAATCAATGTATTCGTTGCCCTCCACATCATAGAGCAATGCCCCTTTCGCCGAAGCCACGTAAAAGGTGTTACCGCTCGTATGGCCCGGAGGAATCACTTCCTGCCTGAGTGCCTGCATTTCGGAATTAGAAAATTTAGTATCCACTATTCTCTCCTTTATTGTTTATTCATAATGCCAAATAAGATGTGAAGCGATAGATCACGTCATCAGGTTGGAAGAAGAACATGATGATGCAGATATCGCAGCAAGAAAAATGCCAATGGACAATGGACTGAGAATGCAATGAAAGGCTACTCCGTACGCCCTGAACTGGCCTGATCATGGCGGTAATTTGCTGGAAAATCCGCGCATGTGAAAGGCAATAATCATCAGCCCCGGCTATTGAATCATTTGCGGAGATGCATCGATGCATAAATCGACCCCGCCGTTATCGCCGGACCTTGAGTCGGGTTCACGTTGACTCCGGGAGGCCGGGATATCGCCAGGACATCCGGCAAAAAATGAAAAGAAACGGCAGTCGGCTTTTCAATCTGCGAAAAAGGTATTCGCTATTCGATGCCTCTTCAGTTTCCGGGCGATTGTCGCCTGGTTGACGCCGAGGGCGGCGGCGGCGCGGGACTGGGTGCCATGGCGCATCATCGCGTTGCGGAGAATTTCCTTCTCCACTGCATTCAGGCGGTTCTTGAGGGGGAGCTCGCTGTCTGAAAAAGTGTTCGATGAAGAGTTATTGGTGTAGCAGATGAGCACATCACCCGGCAGGTCCTCTGCGTCTATGCGGGACTTGTCGCTCATTACCACCAGGCGCTCACAGATATTCATCAGTTCGCGGACGTTTCCCGGGAAGGGGTAATGCAGGAGCGCGTCCAAGGCACGCTGGGTGAACGTAAGACGCCTGGTAATTCCGAGCTTCTCGGTGAAAAACCGAATGTAATGATTGACCAGGGGCAGGATACAGTCCTTGCGTTCGCGTAGCGGAGGAATCTTTATCGGAATGATATTAAGACGGTAATAGAGGTCGAGTCGGAAGCTTCCCTGATCCAACATTTCTTCCAGGCTCCGGTTGGTGGCGGCGAGCACGCGTACATTAGCCTTCCAAGGTTTTGTCCCACCGACCCTTACCACGTGACCGTCTTCTAAGAATCGCAACAGTTTAACCTGGCTCGAGAGCGGCAGATCTCCGATTTCATCCAGAAACAAAATCCCCCCGTCCGCAAGTTCCAGATAACCGTGTTTGCCGGTCTTAAGTGCCCCGGTAAAGGCCCCTTTTTCGTAGCCGAACAGCTCGGATTCAACAAGGGTCTCTGGTATGGCTCCACAGTTGACCTTGACCATCGGCTCCTTCGCGCGGGCGGAATTGCGGTGGATCAAGTCGGCGATAACCCCTTTCCCTGAACCGGACTCCCCTAGGAGCATCACCGTGGAATCCACCCCGCTCACTTTTATCGCCTGCTGGACGCAATTGACGAAGCAGATGCTCTTGGCGATGATCCTGCCGGATTCCAGCTCGGCTCGCTGCATTTCCATGATCTGGTCCCGGTACCTGCCGGTCAGAGCTTCTTTTTCTTCAAGCTTTCTCGACAAAAGATCGATTTCCGTTATGTCCTTTTCGGTGACAACAACACGGAATAGATTTCTATCAGAGTCGTATACCGGGACACCGGTTACGGCGAGTCTGCGCCCGTCTCGGGTTGTTTGGGACATTTCCACGCGGGATTTGTTTTCAAGAACTTCCAGGGTGACTGACCTGTCCAAATACCCTTCAGCCACCAGGTCAGGCATCGTTCGGCCAATCACTTCGCTCGCTTGCACATTATTCAGCCATTCGGAGGCCGGGTTGACTTTAAGGACGCGGGCCTGTGC
>DSCZ01000323.1 GCA_011048855.1 Desulfobacteraceae bacterium
AACCCCACGCAACGCTATCAAAACCCGAATTGTATGTCTAGCCCCTTTTTGCGAAAAAATATTTTTTCACTCCAACCGAAACTCTTGATAGACTTCAATCTGCCATAACGTGCTTCAGACCTGCCGGCCAGACCGATTACATGTTCAAAATTCCACATTCAAAATTTTAAAATTTTTTATGAACGGGCATAGCCCGTGCGGGGGAAACCTCCTCGTTGTGATAACCCCTTCCTGGTGCCCGGGAGTGCCCGAAAATGCAGGAAAGCACCGCCCAACATACGGCGTGAATCGGCGGGCAGTGCCGACCCTGCGAATTTCTTTCACTGGAATCTCTCGCATAAGGCACCTTTTGAGCGATGATTCCCCCGTCGAGGCCTTTGTTCGTCCTGAATTATCGCCCATACAATGAGCGTAGAGAGGAGAAAATCATGTCAATACAGGTAGTTGCATCTCTTAAAATATCATACTTGACATGTCGGATTAAAAACTATATGATCTCAAACATTTTGCAATCAAATAATTTGAAATCAACATGATTTCTTGTGGGATAAAATAGAACCGAGCCGATACGATATGGACTTTAAAAAAGAGATATCTGATGATCAAAGCGATGAGGCCATTTTTTGTGCACTTCGCAGAATATCGAATGCACTCATGCAGCACAGCAGGGAGTTCGCCGGAAGATACAAATTGAGTCTTGCCCAGGTTCTGTGCCTGAGGCTTCTTTTTTCCGTCGGTCCGTTGACTTCAAGCGAGCTTGCAAGGCGTATGTATCTGAGTCATGGAACGATCACATGGATGGTGGACAGGCTTGAGGCCGGGGGATTGGTTGTACGCACCCGGGATGATGTGGATCGAAGAAGGGTTACTGTCTCTGTCACCGAACGGGGCAGACGCACCGTGGAAAATGTACCGTTGTCGCTTCAAGGGAAATTCTCTGCTGAGCTGGCCGCGTTGCCGCCGGGAAGACGGGAGGCGATTGCGGGAGTGCTGGAGGAGGTATTGAAGATGATGGAGATGCCGGAAACTCAAACATAACGCCGCACGAATCCGTTTGAGAGGCGATAGGGTTCAGCGGTAACAGGATTAAAATTATGAGTGATAAAATTGAAATAAAAGACCTTTACAAAATTTTCGGATCTCATCCCCAAAAAGCACTCGATATGCTCAAGAAGGGGATGAATAAAGACGAAATCATGGAGAAGACCGGGCACGGAGTCGGGGTGGCGGATGTGACCTTTACGGTTAAGGAAGGAGAGA
Source organism: Desulfobacteraceae bacterium (assembly GCA_011048855.1). The sequence continues at coordinate 1,261 of DSCZ01000323.1, forward strand.
TTCTCGTCATTATGGGGCTGTCCGGAAGCGGAAAATCGACTCTGGTCCGCTGTATAAACCGCCTGATAGATCCTACCGCCGGGTCGGTTTTTGTAAACGGTGAAGATGTCACATCTCTTGACGAAGAGCAGCTCAGAATGTTTCGACAGAAACACTTTGGAATGGTTTTTCAACATTTTGCGTTGTTTCCTCACCGGACTGTGGTCGAAAACGTTCAGTACGGGCTCGAGATCCAGAATGTGGATCCGCAGACAAGGAAGGATGCGGCCATGCGTGCCCTTGAACAGGTAGGACTCAAGGGCTGGGAGAACTCGATGCCAGGGCAGCTGAGCGGGGGAATGCAGCAGCGGGTCGGCCTCGCTCGCGCACTTGCCCTCGATGCGGATATCATGCTTATGGACGAGGCTTTCAGCGCGCTTGACCCGCTTATCCGCCGGGATATGCAGGATGAACTGCTGGCGTTGCAGGAGAAGATGCAGAAGACGATCGTGTTTATCAGTCACGACCTGGACGAGGCGTTGAAGCTGGGTGACCGAATCGTCTTGATGAAGGACGGCTATATTGTCCAGCAGGGAACCGCAGAGGAAATACTGACTAATCCTGCGAATGATTATGTCGCGCGTTTTGTCGAGGATGTCGACATGACCAAAATCATCACCGCCGAATCAGTGATGTTAAAGCCTGCCGCGGTGGCTGGTTTCAGGTCCGATGGGCCAAAGGCGGCGCTCCACAAAATGAGGAAGGCGGGAATATCGAGCATTTTTGTCCGCCGGGACGGGAAGCTGGTTGGAATGGTTACTGCCGTCGACGCCTCAGAGGCGCTTAAGAGGGGTGAGAAAACCCTGGAAAACATAATAACCGAAGATTTCCAGCGGGTGTCTCCGGACGCCCAGGCGATAGAGCTCTTTCCGGTACTGGCCGAGACGAGCTTCCCGGTGGCCGTCGTCGACGGTGACGAAAGGTTGCTCGGTGTGGTCATCAAGGGTTCGCTTCTGGCTGGAATTGTAGAAGGGATGCAGGCCGGAGGTAATGGATCATGACAAGCTTCAGAATCCCCATCGGATATTGGATAGAAACAGCCATCAATTTTTTCTCGGATAACTTCGCATTTGTAACCAAGGCGTTTTCCCAGGTGACGAGCCAGGGGATAGACATCATGGTGGGCGGTATGATGTTCTTCCCGCCCTGGGTGATGATTATAATTTTCAGCGCCTTGGCTTTTTTCCTCAGCAGGAGGCGGGGCATAGCAGCCTTCACCCTGTTTGGGCTTTTACTTATCTGGAATATGGGGTTGTGGGGGCCGACGATAAGTACGCTCGCACTGGTGCTTATTTCAACTGTCTTTGCGATATCAATCGGTATTCCGCTGGGAATTCTGGCGGCCTTGAACCAGGTTTTCTACCGGGTTATCATGCCGGTTCTGGATTTCGCCCAGACGATGCCGGCTTTTGTGTACCTCATCCCTGCGATACCGTTTTTCGGGCTGGGACCAGTCGCGGCCATATTTTCCACGGTTATTTTCTCAATGCCTCCGGCGATAAGGCTCACATGCCTTGGAATAAAGCAGGTGCCGGGAGAGCTGGTGGAAGCGGCCGACGCATTCGGCAGTACGAAGTCTCAGAAGCTCTTTAAATTGCAGTTGCCGATTGCGACGCCGACGATTATGGCCGGCGTCAACCAGACGATCATGCTCGCTCTTTCAATGGTGGTGATCGCCGCGATGATCGGGGCGAAAGGCCTGGGCGGGGAAGTCTGGAAGGCCATTCAGCGTCTTCAGCCGGACAGAGGGTTTGAGGCCGGCATAGGCATCGTGATCATCGCGATCATACTCGACCGGATTATGCAGCAGTTCGGCACAAAGAAAAGTTGATCGACTGCAACCGGCTGGAAACCCGTTTAGAATCGGGCGCTTAGTTGTAGAAGCTGTGTTTTGTAAACCATTAATTATAAACTTAAACTGAAAGGAGTAGAATGATGAAAAAAATTGCTTTATTGTCCATGCTTGTTTTCGCTTTTGTAGCCTTCGGAGCCATGCCCGGGGTTGCTGTGGCCAAGGGTAAAGTGGAGCTCGTTTATGTGGAATGGGCCTGTGCGACTGCAAGCACCAACGTGGTGCAGGCTGTTTTGCAGGAAAAGCTCGGTTACCAGGTTGAAACGACACCGGTGAGCGCTGCAGCCATGTGGCAGGCGCTTGCGACCGGGGATGTGGATGCCATGACAACGGCCTGGCTGCCTGTTACTCACGGTCATTACCTGGAAAAAGTGAAAGATGGTGTCGAAAACCTGGGTGTCAACTGTGAAGGCGCAGGCATTGGGCTTGTGGTTCCAACATACGTGACTATCGATTCCATTGCCGAAATGAACGATCATGCGGATAAGTTCAACGGGGAGATAACCGGCATCGATCCCGGCGCTGGAATCATGAGCAAAACCGAAGAAGCCATTGAGGAATACGGCTTGGATAAGATGAAATTAATGGAAGCCAGCGGGGCGATAATGACCGCGGTGCTGGCCGACAAAATCAAAAACAACGAGTGGGTTGTGGTTACCGGGTGGACTCCACACTGGAAGTTCGCGCGCTGGGACCTCAAGTATCTCGATGATCCGAAAGGCGTCTACGGAGGAACCGAGTATATCGGAACGATCGTCCGAAAGGGGCTCAAAGAGGATATGCCGGAAGTGTACAAGGTTCTTGACAATTTCCACTGGACGCTGGCCGACATCGGCCAAGTGATGGGCTGGAATGCGGAAGGATCCGATCCGTATGATTCGGCCAAGCGCTGGGTAAACGAGAATCCGGAAAAAGTGGCCGAGTGGCTGAAATAATCATTTTTTGAAATTAGTTTCCATCCGGAAATGGTGCTTTTGCCCAATCTCTACGTCAAACTGCGGGCTTTCTTGTGCGACGTACTCCAGTACGTCTCCGCGCAAGCCCTTGTTTTCCTTGATCTTG
>DSCZ01000237.1 GCA_011048855.1 Desulfobacteraceae bacterium
CCGGCGCATAGACCGGAATATTGTTTGCCGCAGCCAGCTCGGCCACTGATTCGAACCAGATATTCTCGTTCGGATCTTCTTTATGGGTAAAGACGGCCGGGATTTCAAATCCATGGGCCAGGAGCGCTCTGATGCCAACGCATCCGATATTATGGTAGGCAAGGACAACGGCTTTCATGGGTTTCTCCTGAATTCGAGTTCAAAACTTCTCGTTCACGACCCGATTCACGGCTAGGCAGCGTGTTTTTGGCCACAAACGGTGATGGGGTTACTCTGTGGATCTCCTGGATAAAAAAGCGGGGCCTGCTCCGGACATCGTGGTAGATTCGGCCGATGTATTCACCGAGCAGTCCGAGGCCGATGAATTGCGCGCCTATGAAGATAAAGAGCACCGCAAAAAGCGTGAATACTCCCTCGCCGGCCCACGCGGCCCCATAGGCAAACCGCAGCACCATGAGCAGGAATCCGAAACCAATGCCGCACGCCGAAATCACCGCCCCCAAGAACGACAGCAGGCGCAGGGGAAAGGTTGACATGGAGGTGAGCAGGTCAAACTGGAGGGAAATGAGTTTCAAAAAGCCGTACTTGGATTTCCCGTTTTCCCGCAGGGCGTGCCTGACATGGATTTCGGCGGTGCTTCCGGCAAAGCTGTTGGCCAGGATCGGGATAAAGGTGGAACGTTCCCGGCACTGGAGCATGGCATCGACCACCGGGCGCCGGTAGGCCCTGAGCATGCAGCCGTAGTCATGCATCATCACACCGGTGGCCTGCCGGACCATTCGGTTGACGAGGGCCGAGGCTGCGCGGCGAAAAACGCTGTCCTGCCGGTTTTCGCGCACAGTGCCAACCACATCCACGCCACGGTCCATCTCACTCACCAGCCTGGGGATCTCCTCGGGAGGATTTTGGAGATCGGCGTCCAGGGTAACAACGATCTCTCCCTTGCTTTGCTCCAGTCCGGCGAATACCGCCGAGTGCTGGCCGTAATTCCGGTTTAAAATCACCCCGATGACTTCGGCATGGTGATCAGCAGCCTGCAAAATGATGTCCCGGGAGCCGTCCCTGCTCCCGTCATCGACCAGGATGATTTCAAAGCTACGGCCGGTTGTCCGGCAGGCGGAAAGACAGCGATCAATGAGATCAGGAAGGTTCTCTTTTTCGTTATAGGCAGGGATGACCACGGAAAGATGGGGCACATTCATGCAAGCACCTCCTTGATGGCAGTGACCACCGAGTCAACGTCTTCAAGGGTCATGTCAGGGAAGAGGGGAAGGGAACAGATCCGGTCCGAATTCCACTCGGTATGCGGCAGGGCGCCCTCCGGAAGACGCAATGTTTTGCGATAATATTTCTGCCTGTGCACCGCCTTGAAATGAATGCCTGTGCCGATATTTCGCTTTTTCAATTCCGCCATGAAGGTCTCCCGATCCATGCCCGCCCGTTCAATGTCCAGGCGGACATCGAACAGGTGCCAGGCGTGTCGCATGGGATAGGACGGGACTGCGAGGGGTAGGATCTCATCCACCTCGGCCAGCAGTTCCTGGTAACGGCCGGCCAGCAGAGAGCGTTTTTCAATGAATTCATCGAGTCGGCCTAATTGGCCCAAACCAAGGGCCGCAGCCATATCGGTCAGGTTGTATTTGAACCCCGGTTCCAGAACCTCGGCCTGGGGGGAACGTCCCTGCATGGTCCGGTCATAGGCATCCACTCCGAGCCCATGAAACTTCAGCCTGCGGACCCCTTCGCTCAGCGCGGGATCATCCGAACAAAACATACCGCCTTCACCGCAGGTTATGTTCTTGATGGGATGGAAGGAGAAAATAGCCGTGCCCCGGCCACCGATCTTTTCTCCCCTGTATTCGGTGCCAACGGCATGGGCCGCGTCTTCGACCAGATGGATGTTTTTCACCGAGGCCAGTTGCCGCAGCGGTTCCATGTCCACCGCTGCCCCGGCAAAGTGCACCGGAATGATCAGTTTTGTGCGCTCGGTGATAGCGGGCTCAATGGTCTTTGCAGAAACCATGAGGGTATCACGATCGATATCAGCGAAAACCGGGGTGCCGCCGGCAAGAACGATGAGATTCACCGTGGACACCCAGGTCATGGAGGGGGTAATCACCTCGTCCCCCGGGCCAATGCCCAAAGCCGTCAACAAGAGATGCATCCCTCCTGTGGCGGAACAGAGCGCCACTGCTCCGGCGGCATGGCAATACCCTCGAAAAGCCTCTTCAAACTCAGCTGCCCTTGGGCCGGTGGTGATCCAGCCGGAGCGAAGCACTTGAGACACGGCCGTAATATCCCTTTCTGATATGGAAGGTCGTGAAAACGGCAAAAAATCGCTTCTCATGGCCCAACCTGCCTACATGCTCAACCAGAACGTTAGTGTTCCCGTTAAACCCATCTGAAGTCCTCCCCCAGATACGATTTACGCACCTTTTCGCTGGCGACTATTTTCTCCGGTGGACCGGTCTCCAGGATTTTTCCATTATCCATTATGTAGGCCCGGTCACATACATCTAAAGCCTCCCTGACGTTATGGTCGGTCACAATAACTCCAATGCCGTCTGCCCTCAGTCTACAAATGATATTTTGTATATCTTTGATCGTGGTGGGGTCTATTCCTGCAAAGGGTTCATCCAGGAGAATATACCGAGGAGAAAGCACGAGAGCCCTTGTGACTTCCACCCTGCGTCTCTCTCCGCCGGAGAGGGAGGATGCTTTGTTTTTTGCAAGATGGGCAATGTTTAGCTTTTTCAAAAGATCATGGAGCCGCATTTTCCTTTCTTTAGCCGAAAGCCCCTGGGTCTCCAGTATGGCCAGGATGTTTTCTTCAACGGTCATTTTTCTGAAAATCGCCGGTTCTTGTGGGAGATAAGTGATCCCCAACCTCGCTCGCCTATACACGGGCTGTGCACTGATGTCTTCGCCGTTCAGCATAATTTTCCCACTGTCGGCCCTAATCAGACCGATGAACATGTGAAAGGTGGTCGTTTTACCGGCCCCGTTTGCACCCAGCAGGGCCACCACTTCACCGGAACTGCTTTTCAGGCTCACCTGATCAACCACCGCCCTGCCGTTAAAAGACTTTTTAAGGTCAATTGCTTCTAACATTTATGCTGATTTATCCTTTCCTCTTCAGCCCATTTCCGTAACTTGGCATTCATTTATTGAGCGCCAGTCTTGATGAAGGTGATAAAATAAAAGAGAAGGTATATGATGAGGACCCCCGATAGATTCCAGTTACCGTTATTTTGAAGAAAAAGCCTCCAGTTGAAGTAAAATAGGGGTTTCAAGTTGACCCGTTTAAATGATGGAACGAACCTGTTCACCTTCGAGCAATATGATTGATATTCCTCTTGAAATATCACATGCAGGTTTGTTTCCTCACGCCGTACGCGGTTGGTCAGATAGAAATAGTAAATCATGATGAAAACAGGAATGATCCAGATCTCACCAATAAGTAATACTCCCCCCAGCAGGAGAAAAAAGCGCCCGATATACATGGGATTTCTTGTTAGGCTATAAGGTCCCCTGACTGCCAGCGACCTGTTTTTATCAAGTGATGCAAAGCACCAGACCTGGATCAATTCTCCGAACAAGCTCACAAGGAATCCTGGGAGCAAAAACTCAGGCTTTATTTGAGGAAGAATGAGGATGAGAAAAGCAAGACAGATTGGATATCGGAAATTCACAAAAATTGTGCGTATTCCTTCATGGTTGAAGATATAGCTTATTTTACCAACTGGCTTTGTATACATCTTGTCTCGCTCCCATCTCAAAATCAGTCAGGATTAGAATTATTTGTAATGCCCGGATCATGGAAGGGGTGATGATTTCATCTCCCGGGCCGATTTCGAATTTTATTTGGAATGTAGCAGGTCAAGATGAAGACAAGATGAAGACAAGAGGGAGGAAATGATTTTAATTTTTATGGAACGTTTTTTGATTTTCCGAGAATGACTACCCGCCGATAAAGCTTTAAGACTTTTTCTGTAATATTTTCCTCGGAGTAGTCCTCGGCAAAAGATAGGCTGTTTTGAGACATCGCAGACAATTGCTGCCTGTCCGTTAACATATTTATGACTGCTTTCGCCCAACTATGGGTGCTTTCAGCGACCGTTAGGCCATTGTATCCGTCCTTTACCACGTCGTGGACCCCGCTGGCCCTAACCGCCACCACTGGGCAGCCACCCGCCATGGCTTCC
>DSCZ01000420.1 GCA_011048855.1 Desulfobacteraceae bacterium
ATTCTAACAGTGCATCAAGGGGGGTCATACCTTCTATTTCCAGGCCGGTGATCCATTCTTTTAATTTACCATTTTCCTTATCAAAAAGATTTAATTGTATTTGTTTTTCCGGCTTATTTATGCTTGAATGAACACTGGAAGCGGACCGCTCTAAATTAAGAAGAATTTCCCTGGCCCTGGAGAGTATATTTTCCGGCAGTCCAGCAATCCTGGCCACCTGGATTCCGTAACTGCGACTCGTTCCGCCCGGCACCAGCTTTCTCAGGAAAATGATCCGATCCTTCCACTCCCGGACGGCGATGTTGTAATTTTTCACGCGCGGCTTATCCGCGGCCAGGTCGGTCAATTCATGGTAGTGGGTGGCGAAAAGAGTTCGAACCCCTTTTCCGTCATGGTCGTGCAGGGCCTCGGCAACCGCCCATGCTATGCTCAAACCGTCGTACGTACTGGTTCCCCGCCCTATTTCATCCAGGATCACCAGGCTCCCGGGCGAGACATGGCGCATGATGTTCGCGGTTTCGTTCATCTCCACCATGAAGGTGCTCAGCCCTGCCGCCAGGTCGTCCCCTGCGCCCACCCGGGAAAATATCCTGTCCACGAGCCCTATCACCGCACTTGAAGCCGGCACGAAAGAGCCGGCCTGCGCCATGAGAACCGTCAGCGCCGTTTGCCTGAGTATGGTCGATTTACCTGCCATATTAGGGCCGGTAATGATCATCACCTGCTGCCGTTCCGAATCCAGGTGGATGTCGTTCGGCACAAAGGTTTCGTCTTTCAGGCTGCGTTCGATGACCGGGTGTCTTCCATCGACGATGTCTATTCTGCCGCCTTCGTTGATCTCGGGGCATACATAGTCACATTGTACCGCGGTTTCTGCAAGCCCCGAAAGAACGTCCACCTCCGCCGTCAAGGACGCGGTTCGCTTGATTCTTTCGCTGTGAGCGGCTATCCTGCCCCGTACGTTTTCAAAAAGTTGTTGCTCCAGGGCCACCCGCTTTTCTTCGGCCCCTAAAACGCGGTCCTCCATCTCCTTCAATTCTTCTGTTATATAGCGTTCGCCGTTCGCCAGAGTCTGTTTCCGGGTATAATCAGCTGGAACCATGTGCAGGTTGGCCTTCGAGACCTCGATGTAGTATCCGAAAACCCGGTTGAAACCGACCTTCAGGCTGGCTATGCCGGTCCGCTCCTGCTCGGTGGCAGCGAAACGGGTTATCCACCCTTTCCCGTCCCGGCTGAGGGAAATGAGAGCGTCGAGTTCATCGTTGTAGCCTTCCCGTATCATCCCGCCGTCTTTAGTCGACATCGGGGGATCATCGACAATCGCATCTTCGATCAGCGCCGCCACGTCTTCAAGAAGATCCATCGCCTCGGCCGTCTCCGAGAGCAGGATGCTGGGAGATTCAAACAGCAGCGACTTGATCGAAGGAAGCCTGCGGAGCGAGACCTTCAAGGCGGCAAGGTCCCTCGCATTGGCTCTTCCCAGTGCGATCCTGCCGTTCAGTCGTTCGAGGTCGTTCATCCCGTCCAGCTCGGCTCTTAAATCCGACCGTCCCAGGGGGTCGTCTTTAAGGCAGCCGACCGCGCCGAAGCGTTTACGTATGACTTCGAGGTTCAACAGGGGAAACGTCAGCCAGCGCTTGAGCAGCCTGGCCCCCATGGCGGTGCTGGTCCGGTCGAGCACATGAAGCAGCGATCCTTTGAACGACCTGCGGCGCATTGTTTTGAAAATCTCCAGGTGGCTGCAGGTCGCCTCGTCCAGGAACATGAAATCGCCGGTGCGATAGGTAGCGACGTCCCTGATATGCCCGGGGCTGGTCTTCTGTGTCTCGGCCAGGTAATGTATGAGGGCTCCGGCCGCACGCATGCCCAAAGGCATTTCGACCAGCCCGAAACCTTCGAGGGATTCCACCTGCAGTTGCTCCTTGAGGACGTTTTCGGCGCGTGCCGCTTCAAACCAGGCCGCGTCGACCACTTCCATACGATACCGGTTCAGCCCTTCCAGGGTCGATCCTTCCACCGGCCCGGAGACAAGAACCTCTGCGGGATCTATCCGCCCCAGCTCACCGGTCACCGCGGAGATTCCCTCCAGTTCCGTCACTCTGAATTCCCCGGTGGAAAGATCCCCGTAGGCGAGACCCACACCGTCACCCGAATCGAACACCGATGCGATGAAAAGGCTTCTCCGCCCATCCACGACTTCATCGTCCAGCACGGATCCTGCCGTCACTACCCGGACGACCTCGCGCTTGACGATACCCTTTGCTCCCCGGGGATCCTCGACCTGGTCGCATACCGCCACCTTGGTTCCGCTTTCCACCAGCTTCGCTATGTAGGATCTGGAAGCATGGTGGGGAACGCCGCACATCGGGATCTTTTCACCTTCATAGGTGCCCCGCGATGTAAGTGTTATGCCGAGAATGCCTGATGCAACCTTTGCATCGTCGAAAAACATCTCATAGAAGTCCCCCATCCGGTAAAACAGGATAGCATCGGGATAATCGGCCTTTATACTCATGTACTGCTTCAACATCGGGGTCAGGGGTTTCATTTATATCAACTCCGCGGTTCGCCGGAGCGGGAATAGCTCCGGGAGGTCCCGGATCTCAGCCGTGACGTTTCTCCGTCCCCATTCTATCCGCAAGCCTCGGCAAAACCACGTCGCTTTCAAGCGTTCCGTGGCTTTCCCCTTTCGAATTACCAACGAAAGAAATCGTGTCCCATGACCTGCACTGGGGACATTGCCAGAGAAGGCCCATGGTTGTAAAACCACAACTGGAGCACTGAAACTTTCCATACGGAATGTCCAGTTTTTCGATCAGCTCCGCATAGTCTTGAACGACCTCTTCGCCTCCACTCTTTTCCAGTAGAATTTCGCCCTTGAGTTTTCTCGCGGCCCAAAAACCGGGAGCATATTCGAGCGCGTGGGAAACTTCCGCAAGCGCTCCTTCCAGGTCTCCGCTCGCATACCGGTATTTAGCCAGCGCCAGGCATGAAAAAGCATCGCAGTGGCTGTCCGACACTTCCTTCAAAAAGGCCTCGATCGGCTCGGTGTCGTCTATCACGTGATAAGCCCGCTCGAGCCTTCCGTAGGCAAGGTAGGAAAAATGAGTCGCGACATGCACTATTTTTCGCCAGGTGCCGACAGCTTTTTTTAAATCCCCTTCATCGGCATGCAGATCACCCAGGTGAAGATAAGCATCTATGCACTTTTCATCCACGGACAGAGCCTTTTCGTACAACCCCCTTGCCTTGGAAGCATCACCGGATCGTTGATGGATTTTACCGGATTCCACCAGTTGATGAGCCAGGATGTGGCTGAAATCCTTCCCGGTGATTTTTGCAATCCGCTGCCTCGTTCTGTACGCCTCATCCCAGTCGCCCACTTCTTCACATATGCGTTCGACCATCTCCAGGGTTTTCAAATCGGACGGCTTTCTCTGGAGAACTTTCTGAAAGGTTGCCAGGGCGCGGTTCAGAAATCCGCCCGCCCGGTAGTCCATGCCGAGGTCGTAGAGCGCTCCCAGGCTTATTTTCTCATCAAGGCCGGGGCGCAGGATGATGCTTCTTCGGATCCTGATCGCACGATCGATATCTCCTTTCGAACGGTAAAGATTCCCCAGCGCAACATAGGTCTCTATCGTATCGGAATTTATCTTGACCGATTTGGTGAATTCCTCTATTGCGTGGTCATGATCATTGGAAAGAATATAATGTATTCCATTGAGGAAAGCGCGGTCCCCTCGTCGAAGCAGCGCCCGCGCACCTTCTTCCTTGAACTTGAACCGTGCGAGCAGGATCGCCGCACCGCCGCCCACGGCGACCCCGAATACTAAAGCCAGCAGTATGGCGCCTGCTCCAGGATTTGCAAACCACTGCCGGAATGTCTCCCACATGCTTTTTCTCCCCGGATATACTGATAGAACCCGCTGACCGGACGGGACACCGGATCACCGCAAACCATGAAACTTCTTTAAACGGATATCCCCTGAGCCGACCGAAGCGGCCCGTCCCGAAAACATTCGAATAAGGTCTGTAAAGTGGGTGATCTTGAAGCAATGACAGGTCAGAATGCGATGCTTGTTACCCACGCCCTTCCTCAATAGCCTCTCCGTCCGCTGTCACAGGCAGGGTTCTGAAAGAATTGAGTTCTTTTTCCCGGTCACGTGCCTCCTTTTTCAGTCGTTTAATCTCACG
>DSCZ01000418.1 GCA_011048855.1 Desulfobacteraceae bacterium
AAAGAAAACAAGGGCTTGCGCGGAGACGTACTGGAGTACGTCGCACAAGAAAGCCCGCAGTTTGACGTAGAGATTGGGCAAAAGGACCATTTCCGGATGGAAACTACATAACATTCCGGATCAGTCTGTGGGCGCGGCTCGTATCCGCGATGTTGATTTTCCCGGAGTTGCGTGGACGATCGCGGTCAAAAACCGCTCCCACAGGGCATAGCAGAATTCGTTGGCTGGGTGGAGTGTCGAAATTAAATTTTGACAGGATGTTGGTCGGGATTCTTTCCCGACATTATGGGACGAACGAAGTGAATGGCTTTTTACGGTTTCGTCAGGTATGATACTGCACAAATTTTCTTTTTACCTACAGCAGCAAAATCTGAAAAATAATGCGAAAGGATCCGGACATGGGCACTGATTCAGAACCAGCCGATCTGGAAAGAACCGCTGCTTTGATTGAATCGTTTTTCGAAAGGGGATGGACCGACGGGTTGCCGGTGGTGCCTCCCTGTCGGTCAACGGTGGAAGCGATGCTTCAAGCAGGAGGTTTGAAACCCAGTGATACGGCTGGGGAAATTCAAACACGAAATATCCGCATCACGGCTGACAAGGTCGCGATCAACGCGGTCATGGCGGGCTGCCTGCCCTCATACATGCCGGTGATACTTTCGGCTGTGAAAGGCCTGTGCAACCCGGAGTTCGGTTACCACGGGTTTGCCACCAGCACAGGCGGAGCTTCGGTAGCTATCATAATCAACGGGCCGATGACGCAGGAACTTGGAATCAATTGCGCGGATAATGCATTCGGCCCGGGTTTTCGAGCGAATCTGACCATTGGCCGTGCCATCCGTCTTTTAATGATGAACGCCATCAATACCCGTCCGGGTAAGCTCGACCGATCGACGCTTGGCAGCCCCGCGAAAATAGCTTTATGTTTTGCCGAAAACGAAAGGCTCTCTCCATGGCCACCTCTTCACGTCGAGCGGGGGTTTGCCGCCGAGCTTAGCACCACAACGTTATTTGCATGTGAAAGTATTATCCAGATCTACAATCAACTTTCGAGCCGCCCCGAAGCCTTACTGCTTGGCATGGCCGACGCCATGGCCAATATGGGCTCTATGAACATTATCGGCCAGCCGCAGATGGTGGTGGTCTTCGCGGGTGAACACACGGAAATTTTTCGAAAATGCAACTGGACAAAAGAGGCGGTTAGAGAATTCCTCTTCGAACAGGCAAGACGAAGTGTGGCCGATCTCAAACAAGCTGGACGACTCCCGGGCGAGATCACGCCGGATGACGCAGCTGCTTTCAGGCATCCGGTCCAGGACCCGAAAGACATCATTGTTGTCTGTGCCGGCGGCAACGCCGGCAGTTTCTCTGCTATTTTGACGGGTTGGGGCTCGATCAAGGCCACCCGATCCGTGACGACACCGATCATCGTCCCGTAAAGAATCTTTATTTCAAGGAGACCGCTATGACCATCGATATTTTCGATCCCACCAGTAGCCCTGAAAGGAGCTCTATTGAATTCGTTCCGAGGCCCAAAAACCTGGAAAAGCTCAGGGTGGGGCTTGTGGATAACTCCAAGTACAACTCGAAGGCTCTATTGCTTAGAATCGCAGACAGGCTTAACAGCCGATACGGCATAGAAATAGGACATACGGTGACGAAAACGTCTCCCGGGCACCCTGTTTCAGAGATCGCCATCGCAGCGCTTAAGGAAAAGGTCAATTTTACCGTGGCCGGTATTGGAGATTGAGGCTCCTGTAGCTCGGGCAGTGTGCTCGACGGCATCCTTCTTGAGAAAGCGGGTATTCCATCGGTGTCAATTGTTACCGAACCTTTTCGGGTGACCGGTGAAGAGATGGCCAGAAGCTGGGGGGTTCCAGATTACCGATTTCTTGCCATGCCGCACCCTATCGCAAATTTAAATGAAGATGAATTAGACAAACAGGCGGACCGGCTGCTGCAAAAAGTTGTGTGGATTCTGACGGATCCTGTGCCCCCTGTGTCAGGGTAGTTGTCTTATGTAGTTTGCAGGAGGTTCAGAAGATGCGTTTTGAAGAGGCAATACCGGGGGTGGCAGAAAGTTCGATTGACGCAAAGTGAGGCAGGGCATCTGCTAAAAGGCATCAACAATGGACCAGACCGCCGGCAATCACCCAAAACTTCCCCATCGTTCGGGTAGGCATCACCCCAACCTCTCTCGAAAGATTGAAAATCCCGGGAATTATAATTGTCGTTGGACCTCGATACGCCCGGGGAGGAATCCCCCCGCATCGGAGCAATTCCCTCAGTGACAGGGAAATTGCTCCTTTAAAAAAATCAAGGGACGAAGGAAACGGCACCAGTGCCAGGTACTACATAGAAAACCTGGAGGGCATGTTCCTGGTATGGGGCTCGGCGGTAATCGATGACAGGATGCAGTAAGTGAAAATCGGTCAGAAAGTCAGGGTCACCTTCGAAGGCCATACCAAGAACAAAAAGAACCAGCACCGAAAGGTGCCAGTTCTTTTTCAGGCTCAAGTTCTGTTTCTGAAGTTCATATTCCAGAGGATGCGCCGGAGGCGTTGTAAGGCTTTTATTAAAAAGCGCCGGAGGGTTCTGGGCCACCCCCTGCTTTCTTGAATTCTTTGGCATATGGAAAATAATTCAAATAGCGATGTTCGCTCCTTATCGAATCCTGCCCTTGTGCCAGAGCCCGAGCAGGGGAGCGGGCAAAAGGCCGCAATTGCAATACCGACAACACATACCATTATTATGGACATTACTGTGCACCAGGCCCGGCTTCAGTGTTCATTCCCCCTCCTTAGTCCCGGGCGCCCGCACCATTAAAACTGGAATCTGCGCGGAGCGGAGCACCCTGTCTGCGACGCTGCCTCTGACCCACCGGGTTATCCCTGAACGCCCGTGGGTAGCTATGATTATCAAATCGATGTTTTTCTCTTCGGCATACTCGACTATTTGGTCTTCGACTCTTCCAATAATTACCTCCGAACGTATAGGAGATCCCTGATGCCCCAGTTGGGCCATGACATCTTTTAGATAGTCTTCAGCGGCGGATCGCATAGCGTTTTCTCTCGATTTCCATTGCTCCGGGCTTATTGCCTGCGCATGGGCTGGAGCCGTATCGTAGACGGGCTCCACGACCCGGAGCAACACAACTTCGCATTCAGGGAACCCCTTTCTGAAAGCCTCTATATGAGGTAGAACGCATTCTGAAAGTTTCGAACCATCCAATGTAGCCAGTATTTTCCTGTACATGTGTTACCTCCTTTCCTTCCAATTCAGAATTGATCCAATTCCCCCTTAAAGCCGCTGGAAAAATCTATGCATCAAATGTTATTTTATTTATTCGATTATAAGTCAAATTTGATTATATATTTTTTGCTTCACTTATTAGTTTATCGAATTTGTCTACATCGACCACAGGTGATGTCGTGAAGGAAATTCCTGTCAGCTTATTAAGAGCAATTGAAGCGGCTAAGGCTTTTTCAGTATCAGGAAAGTCCAAGGTAAAAACGAGATCGTGTTCACCCAATACTGCGTACATCGACACGACCTTTCCTCCATTTTCCTGCACAAGATCAACAGCTTTAGCGGTTCTTTCAGGGCTAATTTCTTTTAGAGCTTCTGAACAATATTTCCCAAACATCATGAATATTGGCATAATAAACCTCCAACAATTTTTTTTATTTAAACTATATGGTACTTCTTAATAAGCAAACCAGGTTTGAGTCGATAAACATCCAACAGCAAAATCAGCGCCAGGTCAGTCATTTTGCACTGATGATTTACTGTTCCCGGGAAAGGTAAGAGGAAAGTTGAGCCGGTGGTGAGGGGTGCCACAATCATGTAGGCGCTCCTGAAAACAGGATTAGAGGTTCTGGAAGAACTCGTCCTGACGCCCCGGGGCGATGACATGTATCCCGGAACTTGGACCCGTGGTCACCCCGCACCGAATGAAATCTACCATAATTGGAAAATCATAGCAACTCACCTTTTTTTATGTCAGCGGTGAAGCACGAGTATTCTCCGATGGGTATCAGAGCGGCCCGGGGATGATAATTTCCCCGGTTGTGCCATCCCGGACCGGCAAATCCGGCAGTGAAAATATTTTTTCTGTCAGCTTTCCCTGACAGACCCCCAGTAAGTACGGACTCCTGCCTTGATTTTCCCTTAATCCATCGGTTTTTCTCTGCC
>DSCZ01000438.1 GCA_011048855.1 Desulfobacteraceae bacterium
CATCAGCAACGCCGTCAACTACTCCCCCGACGGTGGGGATGTGACGATATCCGCCGTGGACTGCGGAAATTGGATAGAGATAAAGGTGCAGGACACCGGGGTGGGGATCCCTCCTGAGGAGTTGCCCCGGATATTTGAGCAGTTCTACCGGATCAGGCACCCCAAAACGCGAAGAGTCGTAGGAACAGGGCTGGGACTGTCGATAGTCAAGGCGATCGTCGAGGCCCACAACGGCACGATCGATGTGGAAAGCGTCCCGGACGAGGGAACCACGTTCAAGGTCATGCTGCCTGTTTTCGAACAGTAAAAAACAGTCGTTGTTGTGCATATTCCATTGCCTTTTGATCGATGCTCGGATACATTTTCCCGAGACGCCAAAATGTTACACCCTCGCCCTCAACGTTACTTCGATGAGGTATTTTACCGAAACAGGAGGTGTTGATATGTCCGAAAAGTACATTCTTGTGGTTGACGATGATCCCGATCTGGTTGAAACGGTGGCCATGATGCTCGAAAGCAAGGGCTGTGAGGTTGGAAGGGCCTATGACGGTGTCGAAGGCGAGGAATCGATACGGAAGCGGCGCCCGGACCTGGTTATCCTGGATGTAATGATGCCCCGCAAAGACGGCTATCAACTCTGTGCTGAGCTGAAAGCCGACGAGGCGACGCGCTCTATTCCCATCGTACTGCTGACCGCGGTCGGGGAAGCGGTACCCACAACCTCATACACCCATGCCGACGGAATGTCCACGGAAGCCGATGAATATATCGCCAAACCGATAGACACCGAAAGCATGTGGAACATCGTAAACAGCCTGATTTAACGCGAGATCCCAACCGAAATGATTGATCATATAAGGCTGGGGGGGTTCACGGTCCGGAAAGGGGTCGTATGGGCGTCGATGGCTTATGAGCCGTGCGAGGCACGTTTTCCTTCCAGGCTCACACGCCTGCTGGCCCTTGAAAAGATCAATCTGCCGTTTTTCACCTGCAGCGCCGCCGGGCACGGATGTGCGGTGGACGTAGCAGTGGAAAGGGAAAAATGGGACAAGGCGGCTACGCTGATCGCCGACAACTTTAAAACCTTCAGGCTGCGCATTGAAAAACGAGGCGTAATAGCATCTGTTTTTCCTCATGGACGGAATCCGTCAATCGCGGCGAATGTGCTTCGCGCGATTGATGGAGCCGGTGCCATCCACTACGCCGCCGCACAGTCCAACTCTGCTTTTTCGGTGCTTATCGGCGAGGAAAAACTGCAGGCTTTCGCGGAAGCGCTGTTCACGTGTTTTCGATTTCGCGCCTATCCCACGGTCGCGGAATGGGAATCACGCCGCGCTCCTGTGACCGTTCCAAAAGAAATCGTTGCATCCTACCAGGAGAAACGACCCAAAGTTTACAGCCTGGACTGGTATGAAGGCATCGATCTGCTGAAGCTGGAAAATCGACCGGGATCGGGCGGGACAGCCGCTGAAGCGCTCGAAAGCATGGCTGCAGATGGAGAAACCACCGAGTTCCTGGGCGGCGGCGGTCCTCCCCCGGCGACTCTGACACTGGCTGCAGCCTCCAGCAGGAAAGCGACCGGCCTGGTTCTCGATCGGCCGTACCCGGTCGCCGTCTTCACGATGAACGGTCCGCATTTCGGCGATCGGTACGGGATAGCGGCGGAGTTGATGAATGCGCTTGAACGGGAAGGCATAGAAGTCCTGGCAGTCACATGCAACATGGCCTCTATAACCGGAATCATCCCCGAAGACCAGGTGTCCCAGGCCATCGGAGCGATAACCGCATGTTTCGAGGTTCCCCTGGTGTCCCGCGCATACTCGAAAAGTTGAACCCTTTCACTGCCCTCTCAATTTTTCGGCGGTTTCCTGTTTTTTCTTACACTTGATGCATAAAGTCGTAACCGGCCTTGCTTTCAGGCGCTCGATGGAAATAGGGCGACCGCACTTTTCACATATTCCATAGGTACCATCTTCGATTCTCTCGAGCGCATCGGTAATTTTGGCGATCAGGCGGCTCTCCCTCTCTCTTATTCGAAAACTGAAATCCCTGTCCGATTCCATCGATGCCTGGTCAATCGGATCCGGGGATTCCTCCTGCATATCTGAAAACCCGTCGGCGGATTTTTTTTCATCACGGTTCAGAACTTCCAGCCTTTCGCTCAGGAGATTACTGAAATAATCTTTAAGTTCTTCATTCAACATGTCTAATCTCACGCCTCCCTCGGGTCCTGCGCCGCACACCGGGGCTTAGGACCCAGCCTCTGGATCAATCGGCCTCTTTGTCCCCCGAAATGAAGCGTTCTGTGCGTTGAAAAGCCTCATCGTCGGTGAACTGGCGCGGCGGATGCTTGCAAAAATAAGACGAAGGCCCCTCCAGTGCGCCGCCTATCCCTCTCAACAGTGCCAGCTTAACGCATCTGATCGCATCTATCGCAACACCTCCGGAATTGGGAGAGTCTTCGACGGATAGACGAAGTTCCAGATCCATCGGGACATCACCGAATAATTTGCCTTCCATCCGGATGAAACAAACCTTGTTGTCCTTTTGCCAGGCCACATAATCACTCGGCCCGATATGAATATTGTCGTTTTCGAGACGGTGGGCCGCCACCGCCTGCACAGCCTCCGTCTTGGATGTTTTCTTGGATACCGTCCGTGCCCTGTTGAGCATGTTCAAAAAATCGGTGTTTCCACCGGTATTGAGCTGGTAGGTACGCTCAAGTTTTACGCCCCGTTTCTTGAAAAGATCCGTCAAAACGCGATGGGTGATCGTTGCACCCAGCTGCGATTTCACATCGTCTCCGATAACAGGAAGGTTACGATCCAGGAAGCGCCTTGCCCAGGCATCATTGCTCGCGATGAACACCGGCATGTTGTTGATGAAACCCACCCCCGCTTCCAGCGCACAGCCGGCGTAGAACCGTGTTGCCTGCTCGGAGCCGACAGGCATGTAGTTCAACAGGATTTCGGCCCCGGACTCCCGCAGCACCCGGACGATATCATCCTGTGAAGGCTGGGGGGAGTCGCTTACTGCGAAAGTGTATTTTTCGTCGTATTCCTTCATGTGTTCGGACACTCCGTCCAGCACCTGTCCCATTTGAACAAAAACTCCGGTCGAAGGCATGTCCGGGGAAAAAATCTTTGTACAGTTCGGAGCAGTGAAAACAGCCTCGTTGACGTCCTTTCCGACCTTTCGCCGGTCGATGTCGAAAGCGGCCACAACCTCTATGTCGAACGGCCTGAAACCTCCGATCTCCCAGTGCATGAGTCCGATCATGTCTTCGGGGCGCTTGTCCCGGTAATAATGAATCCCCTGCAGCAACGAACTGGCACAATTACCGACTCCCGCAACCGCAATCCTGATGGCATTCATAAATCGCTCACCTCCTTGGACTTGCATTCCTGCTTCTACTCGGACAAAAGCCCCGCGCTGCAGGGCAAAAGCGCAGAGGCAAAAAGACGAAAAAGCCTTCCAGCTTCAAAACATGATGTCGGGAATGGAATCCCGACCTACAATCGCTGACAACTCACTCCACCGTAACGCTTTTCGCAAGATTACGCGGCTTGTCTATGTCACGCCCCAGAAACAAAGCGCAGTAATAGGCCAGCAACTGGCAAGGAATTGCAGCTAACACCGGGTTCAAATAATCGAGGGTTCGGGGTATCTCGATAACTTCGTCGGCCACATCCCGGATCCTGCCGTCTCCTCTGGTTGCGATGGCGATAACCGGCCCCTTTCGGCTCTTTACCTCGTGAATGTTCCCCATCATCTTTTCATACATATCATCACGGGGAACAATCGCCACCGTCGGCATCCGGCGGTTGATCAAAGCTATAGGCCCGTGCTTCATCTCGCCCGCTGCATAGCCCTCGGCATGAATATATGAAATTTCCTTAAGTTTCAAGGCTCCTTCCATCGCAACCGGGAAATTGTACTTTCTCCCCAGGAACAGCCAGTTGTCGAAACGATAATACTTTCGGGCGATTCTCTCAATCAGGTGCGCCCCGGACAGGATCTCCTGAACTTTTTCCGGCAGAGCCTGCAGTGCTCTTATCGCTTCCACCCCTTCGGTCACCGAAAGATGTTGATGGCGGCCAAGGAGCAGGGCCATGAGTGTCAAAACAACCAACTGGGAGGTGAACATTTTCGTCGAAGCCACCCCTATCTCCGGCCCGGCATGGTTGTAGA
>DSCZ01000635.1 GCA_011048855.1 Desulfobacteraceae bacterium
ACACCGTGGAATGAAATGCGATCGGGATGCCCGTGACATTCATCAATTCAAAAGGCCCCATTCCGACTCCGAATCGCTCTTTTGCCGCCTGTTCTATTGTGGTGGTCCCGGCCCAACCTTCATCGAGTATCCGGACGGCTTCATTGAGCCAGGGAACGAAAAAGCGGTTGACAGCGAAGCCGGGGCTGTCCTTGACAAGAATCTCCGTTTTGCCGGTGGCCAGGGCGTAGCGTTTCGCAGCCTCCACGGTGTCCGGGGACGTCGCGCTTCCGGGTATGATTTCGAGAAGTCTGTTTTTCGCCGGGTGGTAGAAGAAATGAAGGCCGATGAACCGGTCCGGCCTGCCAGTTGCGGCGGCAAGCTCAGAAACCGAAAATGAAGAGGTGTTCGTAGCAAGGATCGTTTCGGCCGGGCACTCCCTGTCCAGGTTTTTGAAAAGATCGGTTTTTGCCCTCATGTCTTCAAAGATCGCTTCGATCACCAGATCACAGCCGGCCGTTTCCTTGATGTCGGTTGTGCCTTGAATACGGCCGATTATCTTCTCAACCTGTTCTGGCCGGAAAATCCCCCTGGAAACGCCGTTTTCCAATGTTTTTTTGATGTTGCCCAGCCCCCTGTCGACGAATTCCTGCTTCATGTCAAGCAGTACGACGTCCAGGCCTTCCTGTGCCGTTTTCTGAGCTATGCCGCTTCCCATGTTGCCTGCACCGATGACGGCGATTTTTTCCATTTCGTCCTCCTTGGAATTTAGTGTATAAGCTTTTCATGGTAAACGTTCATATCCATAAGACCCACAGGCATCACACCGGGGGCAGCGAAGTCGTGGCGGTGCAAGGCGGCACCGTGGGAGAATGCCTCGGCGATCTTATCCGTCGCCACCCGGGCATGCGGGATGTGGTATTCGACTCGCGCGGCGCACTCCGTTCGACGATAGAAATATATGTGAACTTTGAGAGCGCCTATCCGGATGAACTGGGGAAGCGTGTCAAAGACCGCGACGACATCCACCTTACGCTGTTGCTGGCCGGGGGATAAAGGCCTGTTTCAGACTGCTTCGAGCATCACCGCGGCTTCTTTTCCCGCCGCGGAGAATCGGCGTGCTGCATCCCTCTTTTTGTAAAGAACCAGGTCGTCCGCTTCCCTGTATTCGACAGCTTTGACCTCGCAGAAACGGGCGCACTGGGGATCCCCGCCGCACAGCTCGCATTTGAAAACTTTCCTGTCGATAACGTCGAAATTCATAGCTCCGAACGGGCACACGCTTACGCAGGTTCTGCAGCCGATGCACAAGTCGTAGTCCACGACAATACGGTTCAACTCCTCATCCCTCTTCAAAGCTTTAACCGGGCATGCGTTGACACAGGGTGCATCGATGCACTGCTGGCAGCTCATCGGGACATAAAGGCCTTCTGCTTCCCATTTCATCACTCGGGATCCGACTGCGCGCCGGGTTCGACACTCCTTCGTTGACCACCGAACAAACCAGTTCGCAGAGCCTGCAGCCGGTGCACTTATGATAATCTATTACCAGAACTTTGGACATGGGCTTCTCCCCTTGCTTGCATTTTTTTGATGAAAACGTAAAAAGTACCATCCCCGCCTTATCGGCGTCGGGGTCGGTATCGGGGTGGAAAGGTCACCGATCAACGTCCGATACCGATACCGACGGCGACACCGACCCCGAGGGACATGATTTTTGGCTTTTTACGATGCCGTCATTTTTCAAAAGCCGCCGGTTTATGGTCGGCCTATATCAAATGGGACGGCTCGTCTTTGAGCCCCAGGCGTTCGAGGGTTTCCGGCGTCGGAACTCCATTTTCATCGAGTCCTTTGTAACTATAGAACTGGTCGACCATTTTCTGAAATTTTTTTCTGTCTATCTTTGCACCGATCACATCCGGGGCGCCCCTGGTGCACGGTTCGTCGAAATAGCGGTGATTGAGGGTGTCTCCCTTGGCGGGGTCGTCCTTGACAAGGCCTTCCCTCAGGTTGAAGAGGCGCTCCATCATGTTGCAGCGCTCGGATATCTCCCATATCTCGGTCGGAGTGAACTCGAGCCCGGTGTTGTAGTAGATCACCTTGGCCCAATCTTCGAAATTGGGCAGCGTCGGCCCGAGGAAGGTGGTGTGATATTTACAGATGCCCAGGCAGTCCACGCCCATGTAGCAGTTCTCCTGCCAGAACACCTGCCAGGGTTTGCCTTCGTAGGAGGTATGCTCGGAGCTCAGCGGCCCGTCGTAGGGGACCGGGTTTCCGTAAATTTTTCTCAGGACCGGCTCGGGCAGGTGGTAGAGGTCGATGGCAGGCCGGCTCCGCAGGTGGTCGGACCCCCTCGATGAAGTGGCGATGTTGAGCGCCAGTGCCGGGGTTGCGCGTTCGTCAGAATGCAGGTTGCTCATGCCTTTTACCTGAATCAGGTATTCGAAGGATCCCTTGCCGATTTTTTCCGCGGCGGCCACACCGCCGTCCGCGAGAACATCTCCGAGCCATCCCTTCCGGTAACAGATGCGCTCGATCATTTCCAGGAGTGCTTCGTCGTTTCCAAAGCGGAGGTCCAGCCCATCGGTCTCCTTCGAGGTCAGGATTCCCAGTTCGTAAAGCTCCATGGCCCAGGATATCAAGCTGCCCGTTTCCAGATTGTCCATCCCGAACTGGTCCACCAGGTGGTTCCCGGTCAACACGGTTACCGCGCTTTTGCAGTCCGGCTCGGCGCCGAAGGCCCCCTGGGATGTGTATTCGGGTCCTTCATCGTAGCGTCCGGCATAGGGGCCGGAGGGTATTTTGTATTGAGCCCTGCAGTGCACCTGGCAGCCGAAGCAGCCAGTCATGTGGTATGGGCCCATGGTTTCTTCGGCGATTTCATCGAGCCTTTCCGGTTCGATGTCGTCTGCGTACTCGCACTGATTGTACTGGAAGTTTCTGGTCCGGATGCCTCCCCAGGAATTGGTCGCACCCCAGATAAATGGAGTTCCAAGCGCCCCCTGGGTCTGGTTGACCTTGGATGTGACTATCTGGTCTATGAATCTTTTATTGTATTCCAGCGCATCGATCGGGTGTGCGATACGGATGTCCATAGTTCCCCTGACTGCAATAGCCTTCAGGTTCTTGGAGCCCATCACACAGCCCATCCCGGTCCTGCCGGCGGAATTCTTAATGCCGGTCATCACGTTGGCGAATCGCACCAGGTTTTCTCCGGCCGGGCCGATGACCGCTGATTTGATCTCTTCGTCCTCCATCTCCCGCCGTATTGCCCACTGGGCCTCGGTGACGCTTTTTCCCCAAATGTCCGCCGCGTCCCTGATTTCGATCTCTCCGTTGTGTATCCAGATGTAAACAGGATTTTCCGCTTTGCCTTTGATCACCAGGTGGTGAAAGCCGGCCCAGGCCAGTTCGGGGGCGAAAAAGCCGCCCATATTGGCGCTCCCCAGAAGTCCCGTGAGAGGAGATTTCGCCATCACGTGCGTTCTGGCCGTCGCCGACGCGCAGGTTGCGGTGAGAAGCCCCGCGCTGAAAATCAACGTGTTTTCAGGGCTGAGGGGATCAATGCCTTTTTCGGTGTGGTTGAAGAGCAGGTAGGCGTCCAGCCCCCTGCCTCCGAGGAACTTTCGGCGGATGTCGAGTGGAATCGGGGCGGTTCGGACATCGCCGGTGGAAAGATTGATATAGGCGATTTTTCTATTCAGCGCCATGACCGGCTCCTCTCTTTTTCTTTGATGTTTTTGTTTTTTCGGAAGGTTTCCTGTTCATGGCCTCCATGGCCAGTTTTTTATTAGTCTCCCATACCGGTCCGCGGATCCGGGGAAAATCAGGCCGTATCCAGTGCACCCTGAATTCCATGCTGCACAGGGGACATTTTACCGTTTTGTCTCCGGCTGCGGGCTGCAGCCTCCCCATGCAACTCGGGTTATGGCATCTGAATTTGCCGTAAGTCCGGGTTTCCCGCAAAGCTTCCGCGCCTGACTTTTTGTCGACTTCGACAGCCATGCTGCCCTCCTTTTTTAGCGTTGAGATCGTTGGGCTTTATTTATCCAATTTTGTCGTGAGAATCCGGCCTGTCCAGTCACACTGGTTCATCATCATGAACCCTTTTTCCGAGTCATGATAGCATTGTATAGTATAATGTCAATGGTATTTTAATGTGTTATGGCTGATATGATATAAGAGACTCTTGACTTATTCGGGCGATAGG
>DSCZ01000612.1 GCA_011048855.1 Desulfobacteraceae bacterium
ACGAAACTGATCTGGTGGTCCCCTGGTGGAAGGGAAAAAGGCTCAAGCTCGACTTCGGATAGCCCCCTTTTTCCCTCGTGGTGTTAACTCAAAAAACTAACGTGGGAATCCAGGCTAGTGCCATCCGGCATTTCCGGATGCACACAAGTTATAATCTTTCGATCGACCCCCGTCTGCGGTTCAGGCGGGGGTCGTCTTTTTTCATTGTAATCTTCAACGTCCACCACAGCAGTTTCCCGCAAATATTTTGACCCTTTCCCGAAGCGTGATTATTGTTATCAGGAATAGCATGAAGGCCTCATCAGAGGCATCGATTATGGATGTTACGGTTTCGATCATAAAGGTATGATGGAAAGGAGACAGCTATGGGTGAGAAATTTGTCAATAGATCAAAAATCAGTCGGAGATTTTTTTGGGTGGTGTCCGCGGCCTTAGCGGCT
Organism: Desulfobacteraceae bacterium; assembly: GCA_011048855.1. The sequence goes on from DSCZ01000612.1 coordinate 441, forward strand.
GTGATTTTGTGTACGGGTTTACCGGCTTCAGCAGATGCGGGTTTCCCCGGCTCGTTCGCCGAGCTTTCCAAGAACGCGAGCCCGGCGGTTGTGAACATCAGCGCGGTCAAAATCGTTAAATCCCAGGGCGGACTGCCGATGCCGTTCGGGCAGGATGACCCTTTCAAGGATTTCTTCGAATTTTTCTATCGGGACAGGCAGCCCAGGGATTTTAAGCAGCAGAGCCTGGGATCGGGTTTTATAATCGACAAAGAGGGTTTTATCCTGACGAATAATCATGTCGTTGAAAGCACCGATGAAATAAAGGTAAAGCTTGCCGACGGCCGGGAATTCAACGCTGAAATCGTCGGGCGGGATCCTAAAACCGATCTTGCACTTATCCGCATAGAGCCGGAGAGCGATCTTCCCACGCTTTCACTTGGAGATTCGGAGACGGCCGAGGTCGGCGACTGGGTTATCGCGATCGGGAATCCTTTTGGTCTGGGCCACACGGTGACGGCCGGAATCATAAGTGCGAAATACAGGCAAATAGGCGCCGGTTCTTATGATAACTTTATTCAGACCGATGCTTCAATCAATCCTGGAAACAGCGGTGGCCCGCTGCTTAATACCGCGGGGGAGGCCATAGGAATCAACACGGCGATTTTTTCGAGGTCCGGTGGAAATATCGGAATCGGGTTTGCCATACCAATAAATATGGCCAAAGATATTTTGCCTCAACTAAAAGAGGGTAAAGTTGTGAGAGGATGGCTCGGAGTGATGATCCAGGAAATCACTCCCGAGTTAAAGGAGAAGCTGGGCCTGAGCGATTCGCGCGGGGCCCTTGTCGCGGATGTTACGAGCGGCGGGCCTGCGGAGAAGGCCGGGATCAAGCGTGGGGATGTGATCGTGGGTTTCAACGGCAAGGAAATCAAGGAAATGAAGGAGCTGCCGTTCCTGGTGGCCAGCAGCCCGGTCGGCTCCGAGGCCGGTGTGGAGATTGTCCGAAACGGGAAGCGCATGACGATCACGGTGACTTTGGGAAGATTGACCGATGAAAAAGAAGAAGGCGCCCCTGTTCAAACACGCCTTGAACTTGGAATGAGTCTTGAAACTTTAACTCCGGAAAAGGCTGCCGCGATGGGTCTTGCCGGCACGGAGGGGGTTGTCGTGACTCAAGTGGTTCAGGGATCCCCTGCCTCCGGGGCGGGTATCAGGCAGGGGGATGTGATCGTCGAAGTGGACAAAACTTCCACGAAGAATGTCGAAGAATTCGAGGCCGCTACCGGAAAATTCAACCCGGGCGATACGATGCTGCTGTTGATCAAGCGGCGGGGTGCCACACTTTTCCTTACTTTGAAGATCCCTGAATAATTTGAATGTGTAACATACGGCCGCTTTTCTGCTGAGAACGGCGGCCGTATGTCCGCTTCCTGTCGTTTGATTATTGACAATCCCTCCAGTTATTGTATAACGTTACAACCTTTCAGTGATGGGGGTTGTTCGCCCGTCCTATATTTCCACCACGGCGGCCTGAGGCGCCGACAGACAAACGGTGAAGATAAATCTATGAAACGGGTAAATGCCTTTTGGAGACGTTTTCTTGGTTTCACGTGCAGCCTGTTGTTCTTGCTGTTCGTGCTTTGCGTTCAATCCGCCGAAGCAGATTGGCTGATCGATGGGAGGAAATTTCATGCCTCCGCCCACGGGCAGATGTCCTGCGTTGACTGCCATTACGAAGTGGCGGATAAGGAACTGCATCCCGAGCCTTCAAATGTTACCAGGCGGCCGGGTGGTTCATTCGATTTCCATGAAAGCTGCATGATGTGCCACGACAATGTGGCCGATGATCTGGAAGAAGGCGTTCATGGAAGACGGAGCATCGACGACCCTGCCAGATATGAAAACTGCCTGCAATGCCATGTTCCGCATTATCAGCCCAGGCTTGGGGAAAACCGAATGGGAGAGTTTGAACCCGGGGTGCCCCGGCACGAACAGTGCGGTGCATGCCACGAAACCGCGGCCGCACTCCCGGCCTTCTCCGGTGAAGACGCGGAATGCGCCTCCTGCCACGTGCTTTCGGTCTGGCCCGTGGGCGGAGATTCAGCCCAAACGCCTCGCTTACCGCTTCTGCCTTCGGTCAGGAAAGCCTATCACCTTCCCGGCATCAAGGATGTGGAAACCGAGGCGACGGCCCTCTGTATGCATTGTCATATCGAAGGCCCTGAGACTGCGAAGGTCGAAACGGGAAAAGCCGTCGGACTTATTTCCGAAGCGCAGTATTTGAAAAGTCCACATACGAATATCGATTGTGCCGGCTGCCATGCGAACGCCGGCGAACTCAAAGTGGACATGTATGAGGGAACCCTTCACGCGGATGTCGGCTGCATTACCTGCCATCCGCAGGCTGCAGGATCCCCTCATCAAATGCAGCGGTCCGGAGACTGCCGGGATTGCCACGACCCCCACCACGATGAGAAAAAAGCTCACGATGCTCACATCAATGTTTCGTGCGAAGCCTGTCATCTTCGCGGGGTGACCCCCGTGAAACCGGAAGGTTCTGATGTTGTGATATGGAAAACGGACCGGAAACCCGGTGAAAGCCTCGATATCCATGACATGTTGATGTACGAGGATAAGGACCAGTGCGTACGCTGCCACGTATCAGGCAACACGGTGGGGGCGGCCTCGATGGTGCTTCCTGCAAAAAGTTTTATATGCATGCCCTGCCATGCCGGCACTTTTTCGGTGGGTGATACGGTAACCGTTGTCGCGCTTCTGATATTTCTCGCCGGCGTGGTTATGTTTTTCGCCTACTGGACATCCGGGTCGATCGATGGAACAAGTGAGGCGCCGGTCTGGAAAAAGATCGGTTTCATGGCTGCATCTGCTTTGAGCACACTTTTTTCGTCCAGAATCATTCCGGTAGCCAAGGCGGTTCTGTTCGATGTTCTGCTCCAGCGACGGCTGTATCATCTTTCGCCTTTGAGGTGGCTGGTACACGGCCTGATTTTCTTCCCTTTCATGTTCAGGTTTTTGTGGGGCCTCGTCGCGCTTTTGGGTAGTTTATGGACGCCTGGGTCGGGTCTTGTGTGGGCTATGATAAACAAAAATCATCCTGCGACGGCATTGTTGTTTGATGTTACGGGGTTACTGATCCTGGCGGGGGTTGTTCTCGCTGTTGTGAGAGGGTTTGTATCCCGGTCCGAGGACGAGCCGGAGGGCGTCCCCCGGCAGGACTGGACTGCACTGGCATTGATCGCCGCCATCGTTGTCGTTGGTTTTCTGGCCGAAGGTTTGCGCATCGCCGTCACCGGGTGGCCTGACGGCTCCGGCTGGGCCTTTATCGGGTATATTTTTTCTGTTGTTTTTTCATGGGCGGCCGAGGCGTATCCTTTTGTATGGTACCTGCATGCTGCGCTCGCGGGGGCTTTCATTGCTTATATTCCTTTCAGCAGGCTGTCGCATATTATCGTCGGGCCGGTGGTTCTGGCCATGAAAGCAGCGGATGCGGAAGAAGACAAGGAGGCGGCGGTTCCGCCTATATTTTAGCGCCTTTGCCGCCGGGGCGCAGGGAGTTCCAGACGGATGGATGAGAGAGTAAAGAAATCGCTGATAGAAATTGTCGGGGAAAAAAATTTCAACGACAAGTTGATAGATATGGTTTCGTATTCCTATGACGCATCGGAATATACCCACCGGCCCTTGTGCGCCGTTTGGGTGGAGAGCACCGAACAGGTCTCGGAGGTGTTGAAGC
>DSCZ01000610.1 GCA_011048855.1 Desulfobacteraceae bacterium
ACACTTTGGTATCCTGATAAGTTCTAAAATTTGGAAATGCCCGAAAATCTATGGAGGTCGAGCGATTGCACATTCTGTTAACGAACGATGATGGCATCTATGCCCCCGGGCTTTATGCTCTCTACAATGCGTTGAAGGATAAACACCGAATCGAAATTGTCGCTCCGGATGTAGAAGTCAGTGCCGTTGGGCACGGCATCACGCTGAGTTCTCCTTTGCGGGTGCACGAGGCGCGGAGAAACGGGGATTTTTATGGCTATGCGGTGAACGGTACACCTGCCGATTGCGTCAAGATAGCCGTCCAGGAACTTCTCGATACCAGACCTGACATGGTTATCTCCGGTATCAATGCAGGAGCCAATGTCGGTGTCAACGTCCTATATTCCGGTACGGTATCGGCGGCTACCGAAGGAGCATTTCTGGGCTTGAGGGCTGCCGCGGTTTCGCTGGACGAGCGGGTCGAACCCGATTTTTCTGCTGCAGCTTCCCTGATGCCCGGTATCGTTGCATTCATGGAGAGTATCGGCGATTGGCCCGGGGGTGTCGCCCTCAACATCAATATCCCGGCTTTGCCCGCGTCGGCCCTCGCGGGTATTGTGGCTGTTCGGCAGGCCACTTTGAGGTTCAAGGACCGTTACGAAAAGCGAAAGGATCCCAGAGGCCGTGATTACTACTGGCTTGCGGGTGAAGAGGCCTTTTGCGGGGAGGGCGCTGAAGACACGGATGTTTATGCGCTTAAGCGAGGCATGGTAACCTTGACACCGATCCACTATGATCTGACATGCAACAGAAGCCTGGGCGAGTTCGGTCGCAGGCCGATGCCTGCCGTAAACAAGCTTGCAGGCTGATAAAAAGAAACGCCCGGAGCGTTTCCGCCCCGGGCGTCGATTGTACGGAGGCTTCACCTGAGGCCGGCCTCGAAAACGTTAATAACTCATTTCAGCCATGGCCTTGTAAACCGCATACTTTTCCCTCATATCCTGTTCGGCTTGTTGAAACAGCTTCTCAGCGTGTTCGGGGAAGGTCCTGGTCAGGGACGAGTAGCGGATCTCACCAAGCAGAAAGTCGCGGAAGGTGCCCTTAGGTTCCTTCGAATCCAGAATAAAGGGGTTCTTCCCCTCTTTCTTCAGCAGTGGATTGTATCGGTAAAGCGGCCAGTATCCCGATTCCACCGCTTTCTTTTCCTCTTCCTGGCTCTTGGTCATGTTTATACCGTGGTTGATGCACGGCGAGTATGCAATGATCAACGACGGTCCGGGATAGCTTTCAGCTTCCAGAAGCGCCTTCATGAATTGGCTCTGGCTGGCTCCCATCGCCACCGATGCGACATATACATACCCGTATGTCGTCGCCATCAGGCCAAGATCCTTTTTGCGGGTCGTTTTACCGCCGGCTGAGAACTTCGCCACGGCGCTTGTCTGTGTAGCCTTCGAGGATTGTCCACCGGTGTTGGAATAAACCTCTGTGTCCATAACGAAGATGTTTACATCGTGATTCATTGCAATGACGTGGTCGACGCCGCCATACCCGATATCATAGGCCCAGCCGTCGCCTCCGAGGCACCAGATGGATTTTTTGGTGAAGTGGTGGCTGTTGTCCAGTATTTCAAACAACAGATCTTCGCACTCCAATTTTTCAGAAGCAAGCGCCACTTCGATTGTTTCCACGGCTTTTTGTCCGGCTTCCCTGGACCCTTCGGCATCCAGAAATTTTTCAATCCACTCTTTGAGTGCGGTTTCGACTTCAGATGGAACGCCCCGGTCCAGAGCTTCATTGGCAAGATCCTTCAACTTATTCCGGGCCTGTTCGGTCGCAAGGGCCATGCCGAAGCCATATTCGGCGTTGTCTTCGAAAAGTGAATTCCCCCAGGTTGGACCGTGTCCTTCCTCGTTGACGCAGTACGGACAGGAAGGCATTGAGCCGCCCCATATCGACGAACACCCGGTCGCATTTGCGATCAGCATCCGGTCGCCGAACAGCTGGGTAACGACTTTGATGTATGGAGTTTCGCCGCAGCCGGGGCAAGCACCAGAGAACTCAAGCAGCGGCTGCCTGAATTGACTGCCTTTAACCGTGGTCGGAGGAATCGGATCTTTGATCCTGGGCAGATCGAGGGAGTAGCGATGGTTTTGCACCTGGATTTCTTCCTGGCTTTTAAAGGGCTTCATAACCAAGGCTTTGTTTTTGGCCGGGCATACATCCGCACAGCTTCCGCATCCGGTGCAGTCAAGCACGCTCACCTGCACCCGGTACCGGTAACCCTTGAGATCCTTGCCTTTGGCTTCGACGGTAACGAAACTTTCGGGAGCGTCTTCGATGTCCTCGGGGGAGGCGAGCACCGGACGGATGACTGCATGTGGGCAAACGAAGGAACATTGATTGCACTGGATGCAGTTCTCAGGAATCCATTCCGGCACGTGAACGGCGACACCGCGTTTCTCATACTGTGAGGTCGCTGTTGGAATCCTGCCGTCTGGTTCGAATGCGCTGACGGGCAGTTTGTCGCCCTGCTGAGCGAGAACAGGCCGCATCACGTTTTTGACGAATTCCGGCTCCTCTCTATCCATATAAGCATCAAGCCCAGCATTTTTCCAGGATTCCGAATACTGGATTTCTTCTATCGCGTCTTTGCCTTTATCCACGGCGTCGAAGTTCATCTGGACGATCTTTTCACCTTTTTTGCCGTAGGTCTTTTTAATCGCGTCTTTCATATGATCAAACGCCTGCTCTGGAGGGATGACGTTCGCGATTTTGAAAAACGCGGCCTGCATGATCATGTTGATCCGGGCACCGAGCCCGATTTCTTCAGCAATTTTGAAAGCATCGATGTTGAAAAATTTGAGTTCCTTTTCAGCGATCGTACGCTTCATTCGGTTGGGCAGGTTGGCCTCCATTTCCTCACGGCTCCATGGAGAGTTCAGGAGAAATGAACCGCCTTTTTTGATGCCCTCCAGAATCTCGTACTGCTCAACAAATGAAGGGTTGTGGCAAGCTATGAAATCACATGTATCGAGCAGGTACGGCGACTGGATGCGTTCAGGCGAAAAGCGAAGATGAGACATGGTGATTCCGCCCGACTTCTTCGCGTCATAAGCAAAGTAAGCCTGTGCATACATATCTGTTGCATCACCGATGATTTTAATGGCATTTTTATTCGCACCCACCGTACCGTCGGCGCCGAGCCCCCAGAACTTGCACCTGACAGTGCCTGGAGACGAAACGTCAATGGTTTCTCCAATCTCGAGGGATGTGTGCGTCACATCGTCGAGGATGCCAACGGTGAAATGCTTCTTGGGTTCGCGTCCTCGCATGTTGTCGAACACTGCTTTGACCATTGTAGGAGTGAAATCCTTGCTTCCCAGGCCGTAACGGCCTCCGATGATCAGCGGCGTGTCATTGTTTTCCATGAATGTTGTGCAGATGTCAGTGTAAAGAGGTTCTCCGACGCCTGTCGGGGACTTGGTGCGGTCGAGCACCGTAATACATTCCGCAGTGGCCGGCAGCGCACGAAGGAAATGTTCTTTCGAAAGCGGCATATAAAGGCGCACCTTCAGAAGTCCGACACGCTCGCCCTTTTTGTTCAAATATTTGACCGTTTCATCGATCACATCGCAGCTCGAGGCCATCGAGATCACGACACGGTCGGCTTCCGGATCGCCGACGTAATCGAAAAGCCTGTAACGCCGTCCGGTCAAATCGCCTACCCGGTCCATCTCCTCCTGCACGATGTACGGTACATCCGCATAGAAGGGGTTTACGGCCTCGCGGTTTTGAAAGTATACGTCCGGAGACTGGCTGGTGCCGCGCAGATGTGGGAATTCCGGATTCATAGCGCGGGATTTGAAGTATTCCACGGCCTCGTAGTCAAGAAGCTTGGCCATGTCTTCATAGGCGATTGCTTCTATCTTCTGGATTTCCTGGGAGGTACGGAAGCCGTCGAAAAAATGCACGAACGGGAGACTCGCCCGGACGCTGGCAAGGTGGGCGACCAGGGCCAGGTCCATCGTTTCCTGGACCGAGGCGGAAGCCAGCATGCAGAAGCCGGTTTCCCGGCAGGTGTTGATATCCGAGTGGTCTCCGAAGATTGAAAGCGCGTGGGCGGCCAGCGCGCGGGCCGAAACATGTATCACCATGGGCATTACTTCCCCGGAGATCTTATACATGTTCGGGATCA
>DSCZ01000415.1 GCA_011048855.1 Desulfobacteraceae bacterium
CGCGTGGATGGTGATAAAGCTCTTGGCTTTGGTCTCGAAAATTTCGAACCACCTCAGTCATATGCAAGTACCTAACCGGAAATTGCTGATATGTCTTTCCAATTTGCAATATATTTTTGAATTTTAAATGAATTCTCCCCCGTAGGAATCACACCGAGTTCTTTCAGAAACTGCAAGGCTTCCCTTCCTATCCAGCCGTCAGGATCTTTAGCCACCGCTTTTTGAAACACCTCGACGGCCTCCGCGCGCTGACCAAGCCTCCGGTGAAGCTTCCCCAGCAGAAGGTAGGCGTTTGGAGAATCCGGTTCATGGGAGATCGAAGCCTGATAGGCATTCCATGCCTGCTCCCATTCACCGACAGCCTCATAGGCCAGGCCGAGGTTTTCATAGGCAATCACGAAAGATGAGTCGATTCTCAGCGCTTTTTTATAATAGTTTATTGCGCATGTATACTCGTGTTTCTGATAATACGCCAAGCCCAGGTTCAAAAATGCATAATGGGGAGTGGCATAAGAAATTATAGCAGCCGCTTTCTTGAAACAGGATATCGCATCATCTACCCTTCCCATAACCAAGTAGGTGACGCCCATATTGTTCACCGCTTGCGGAAAATCCACCTTGAGCGCCAGGGCTCTTCTAAACTCCGCGATCGAACTGTCGAAAATACCCAGGTCTCTGTAGACCAACCCGAGGCTGTGGGCGATCTGTGCATCTTTGGGGTCCGCCTCCGCCGCTTCGATAAGATACTTCACCGCAAGGTTGGGTTTTCCTTCGATAAAGTGGCTGACACCTAAGTCTTCCAGGGCGCGTACACGCTTCTTCGAGGCTGTCGGGTCGGGTGTTGCACAACCCGGGAAAGCAAAAAGAAAGGCAAGTATTCCAAAAAATGAAATTTTTCTCGAACACAGAAACATAATGAAGACGCCGAAAAACTGTGCTTTATATTTTTTATACGGACGGCCTTGTTTCGAGAGCCTTCCTATCCGACCTGCCCGTTTCTATTACCCTCGGGGTGACAAATATCAGCAGTTCCGTCTTACCCATACTCTTTGTCTTTGCCTTGAAAAACCAGCCCAGCACAGGCAGGTTCCTCAGCCCTGGAATCCCCGATTCCAAATCTTGATTGTCTTCAGTATAAATACCGCCGATTACAATAGTTTCTCCACTTTTTACCATTAATGTAGTGTCAATTTCTTTCTTTGTTTTGCCGGATCCATCATCATAGGGCTTATCGTCGGTTACTTGCAATTTCATAGTCACGAAATCGTTGAAACTGACTGTCGGGGTCACTGTTAACGAAAGGGTGGCCTCAAAAGTCTCCGTTTTAATTTGATCAGCAGTAACGATTTCACGGTAGATTTCATCACCACGACGAATGACCGCTTTTTCCCCGTTGCTGGCAATCACCCTGGGGGCCGATATGATTGTGGCCTTGTTTTCGCACTCTGCCAGGGCCAGGGAGGCATCAAGGCTCGCGAGTCCCCTGGTGGTTATACGGGCGATTGAAAACCCCATATTCCTCGCCCAGCCTTGAGGAGCGTTGGTGGCAAATGAACCGGCAAAAGAAGTTTTGTCCCTGTAGCGTTCATAGGTCGATTCCCATTCGACTCCCAGATCCCTGCTGAAGCCTGTCGTCGCATCTACGATTCGAGCCTCTATCATGATCTGCTTTACCGGGGTATCGAAGCGCTCGATAGTTTTTTCGGCTTCAGCCAATGTGGAAACCGTATCCCTCATGATGAGCGTATTGGTCCTTTCATCGACAGTCAGGGTTCCGCGGTCTTTTGTCTTTATTTCCTCGAGATGGGATTTGATCTGGTTGGCATTCGCGAAATCCAGGGGAAAATACCGCGTTTCAAGCGGCTCCAGCTCTCTCATCGCCTGGGCTTCAGCAAATCTTCTCCTTCGCTCTTCTTCGATCTCTTTCCCTTGCGCGGCTTTGATCTCTTCGATCTTTTTTCTGGTGGTCACCCAGATGACATTTCCCCTGACCTCCTTGCCAAGATCATTGTTGGCAAGGACGAGATCAAGAGCCTGATCCCATGGGACCTGTCTGAGTCTCATGGAAACGGTCCCTGTAACCTCCGGCCCCCAGATGATATTCAGATTGCTCACCTCGCCGATCAAACGAAGGATGTTGGTCACATCCGCATCAACGAATTCCATTGTCATGGGGGTTCCTGTGTATTTCTTCTCCATACTCGGCAAAATGGAAGTCTCTGTTTCAGCTTCGGCTGAGGGTTCGATTCCACCTCTCTGCTGATTCGAAGCCGGAAAGTTTTGCAGCATGGGTTTTTCCAGCGATTCCGAAGCTCTGCCATGAGAAAAAAGATCCCATATGTTCATCTCTTCGGCTGGGACGGATTCTATTTTCTCTACAGACACGGACGCAGGTGTTTCGGATGCCGATTCCCCGGCCTTGCCGGTGACACAACCGGTTACGGTGAGGACGACTGCACAGATTCCTGCACCCACAAACCACCAGAGCAAATTCCTCTTACCTCGGGTCATACAGATTCTCCGGGTCTTTTTACTCAACATGGATCTATCTTCACTGCACCAGCCGTTTCGTAGTCTCCCGCACCATGATCCCGCCCCCGGCATTCCTTTGGACGCTCCGTAGAATAATTTCCCCCGGCCGGATCCGGTATACCTTTCCGCCGCCTGTTCCGACAGGCGTCCCAGGCCTCACCACATAGCCGATCCCTTTGGAATCCCTGAGCATGGCCCACCCGTCATCCGGCGACACGATAACCGCTATGAGTTCCAGCTGGGAAAGATCTACGGTCTCAAGATAGGTCCTCCGCTCCCTTGATTTCTCACCTCCAAGTGCATCCAGATCCAGGAGGAAGGACTTGAACGGGTCCTTCAGGCCTGACAGGTTGAACTTACCGTGAATCGTGTTCTCATTCGAATCGTGCTTCGAAACATCCTCGGAGAATTCAACCTCAATTCCGTTACCTGAATCTGTTCCGGAAAACGTGATGCCCGGCTGCATGGCCCAGAAGAACAGGAAGGGAGCTGCAACAGGCAGCAGTTTATTTTTTGTTCGTTGCCCCTTGCCCTTTTTCATCCGTTTGATCCTCTTTTTTGAACCGGTAGGTAACTGCTGTGCAGGTCGTCTTGAGCGTCGTTGAAAAATCCTGTTCAGGCCGCATAGACACATTTACGATATTGACGATCCGTTCCATTCCACCCACTTCGTCAAAAAAAGCGGCTACATCCAGAAAATTTCCCTCAACTTCTATAGACACGGGGATCTCGACATAAAAGCCTCTCGGCACGTCATTTTCAGGTTTGAACAGAAGAAATTTGAGGTCCGATTGACTACCCATCCGGGTTATGGATCGCAGCAAACTGGGAATTTCCCGCTCGTTCGGCAACAGCTTCAGCGCTTCCTGAAAATCTGATTCCATTTCAGCCATTTTCGCCTGTAATTTTTTCACATTCACGGCCCTGCTTTTTGCCGGAAAAAGCTGCCTCTCAAGGTTCCCGACCCGACGCTCCAGCCGGTCTATTTCTTCGCTTTTGGGAGTATATATGAAATAAATAAACACCCCCCCCAGCACTACGATCGTGAGAACGAAAAAAATGATCCTGATCCGAAAGCTGAGTTCATCTACCTTTCTGAGCAACGGAGTCAAAATCGCTTGCATCGCTGCCTATCGCCTTGCCCGGGCGGGTTTCCCGTCTTTTTGAGCATTCTGTGGTTCCGGATTCTTAAACGAATACGTCTTACATAACACGCCGAAGTCAGTAGCATTTAATCGATATTGTGCAATATGTCTCATTTTAGCGTGAACCAAATCAACGGATAAAATATGGGCCGCCTTTTCGAGTTCGGTCATAAAATAGGCTACGGAATCATTGTCCACTGCCGAGCCTTCAATCTTGAGGATCCCGTCCTTCTCCTCAATCATCCTGAGCCAGAGCCTTTCGTTCGGAACCGACCTCGCAACTTCCCCCAGCAACAAAGCCGGCCCTGCTTTGGCTTTCTCCAGAACTTGTATCGCTTCAAGCTTGGCTTCAAGTTCGCCGATCCTGGTCTTAATTTGCTTTAATTGTTTATTCGTCCCAGTGTATGCGGCCAGCTCCGCCGTCATTGCTTTTTCCTTTGCCCCCAGTTCGGCCAATTCATTGGTATGGTTCATAAATAAATATATCATTCCAAAC